>CALJIY010000449.1 GCA_937973945.1 uncultured Saprospiraceae bacterium
GAAAAGTTGATGAATGATCTTGGCTCTTTAACCCAATGTCATTCAATTCAGTTAGAAATCCCCTTTGATTGGGAGACCCAAAAAATTAATACGACTTTTTCGGACTCTAAGTAACTACGAGTTAATAAGATTCAACACAGCACAGCGTTCTGACCTCTGACAATGAAATGGTCCGACTTCTGACCTCTACTACTTATCTTTGCCTCATGAATTTCTTAGCCCATCTATTTCTATCTTGCCAAGATGACGATTTACTAATCGGTAATTTTATAGCGGATTCTATTCGCAATAAGGAGGTGGCTAATTATAGCCCTACCATACAGAAAGGTATCTTACTGCACCGACATATTGATAGCTTTACGGATCAACATCCAATGGTTCGAAGAAGCACCCACCGACTCCATCCCCATCATGGAAAATATGCGCCTGTCGTGGTCGATATTTTATTTGATTATGTCTTAAGCCATAATTGGGATACCTATAGTAGCGAACCGCTGACGCTTTTTTCTAAGAAAATTTATTGGATATTAGAACAACGGGTGGAAGACTTGCCGCTTAAACTGCAACGCAGAGTGCCTAGTATGATTAAACATGATTGGTTGATGAATTATGGAAAAGAGGAGGGCTTACGCTATGTTTTTGAAACAATGGAAAAGCGGGCTAGTTTCCCTACCAATTTTGATAAAGCGGTGGATCACTTATTAGCAGATTATGAAGCTTTTGAGGAAGATTTTAATCTTTTCTTTCCGGATGTGATTCAGATGGTGAATGATTTTTGTGGATGTGATTGAGGTATGAAGTATGAAGTATGAAGTATGAAGTATGAAGTATGAAGTATGAAGTATGAAGTATGAAGTATGAAAATTACTAGTTTGTTATTAAAATTGAGAGGTAGCAAAAAAAAAGTGGCAATATCTCGCATATAGCGAGAAAGTGCCACCCTATTCAATTATATCTATGGTCTGAAAAGGTATCTGTCAAATAAATTTAAGCCAACTTGGCCATATCTCGAATCAAAATACTTCTTCTATTGAAGTAGATTAAATCAGATCGTTTCAATTCATTTAAAACAGAAGTAACCGTTTGTCTAGACGTACCAGTAATGTTAGCAATATCTTGCTGTGTTAAGCAATGTTTGAATAACATTTCAAATCCAACCTTACGGCCTCTTTTTTCAGCAGACTCTTTTATAAAATCAATAATTCTAGCTCTAGCATCCTTGAATACTAGATCTTCTAATCTAGTTTCTACTTCTCTCAATCTAGTACCAATGTAATTCATCAAGGACACGCATAATTGCTGGTTCGTAGCAATTAGTCGCTGGAAGTCGCTTGTTTTTAATGCATAGTATTGTACATCTTCATTCATAGCTACAGCAAAATCTTTTCTGTTGGATTCGCCAACTAGAGATAATTCGCCGAACATCGCCATGGGATGCAAAACGTACTTGATTACTTCTCTGCCATCGTCGGAAAGGCTTCCTATTTTAACGATTCCTTTCACTAAAAAGCAGACAAAACTGGAAGCTTCTCCTACCTTAAAAATGTCATCAAATTTAGAAACGGTTCTCAGTTCTACCAATTCTAATAGTTGATCCATTTCTTGATCAGAGAGTACTTCAAAAAGCGGAAAATTTCTGAAAAAATCTAAGTTACCTGAATTTTTCATAACGCAAGTTTATGGGTTAAGAAAAGTCCAATTGATTATACAACCGGTTTTTAAGAAGGAATCAAAAATGCTCATGAAACAGCCTATGCTGCTTTGGGATCACGATCGTATTTTTGATGTTGTTAGAACTTGACTACCGTGTTGTAATAATAGGACGCTACCAAAACAACAGCTAATACGGAAATGTCTAATTCTAGCATAAATATCTATACAATAGTCTGTGTTAAAAAGTACAAAATATTGAATTTGTATAGTAATATCAACTAACTCCAAACACTTAAACAGTTGTAAACCAATGAACTATGTTTAAAAAATAGCTATGATTGTTGATCATAGTGGTTACAGTTTTATTCAGAATATTAGTATTTGAAGCATTTATATTTAAAAAAAATGACTTTAATCGCTTTTTTGAAAATAAATAACCACAATAGACTAGCACGCTGAATTTTAAGTGAAAGGGTCGATCAGTAGCATTTTCCTAGATTTGGACGAACCTATATGAAAATTGCTATTTTACGACATTACAGTCTATATGAAAGTGTTTTTAAAGTAGAAAGGTGTTACCAGTAAATGGCGTTTTTTTTTAATAAGCCCACTTTAATTACTTATTGAAGGGCTTTATTACATCACAGTTGGGACAGGTAAAATCTTTATTTTAATAAGAAAGGTGTATACACTTGACTAAGCATCATCGCTAAAAATTCTTGTTTCGAACCAAAAATTACTAGCTAGATTACGGAAATAAAAACGCCCCTAGGTTTCAGGATATTGCAAGAAATGGAAAGGAATAGCAAAATATATGCTTTTTTAATAATTCGTTAACAGGAGGTCTTATTGGTTTGTTAAGAAGAGAGGTATGGAGTTTTTTTATGAACATGGGGACACTGGGTACGGAGTTTTTTATGAACACGGGGACACTGGGGCACGGAGTGTTTCTTGTGCCACATGTTCTAGCAGTTACGTTGACTTTTAGAACACAGAGGCACAGAGCACACAGAGAATAGATACTTACTCTGTGCGCTCTGTGCCTCTGTGTTCTAACCAACAAAGTGGCGACAGCCACCCCAATCCCTCAAAAACACTCCGTGCCCCAGTGCCTCCGTGTTCTAAAACCCCTAAGTGGCGACAGCCACTCTCCCACCCCCTACGACTGGAAACCAATCTTAGTAGAAGTATTAGGATCAGTCTTATAAAACTGCTTTCGCAATTTCTTCAACCGCTCTAGAGCTTTCTCGAAGTAAACTAAAGGCTTTTGAATTTTATTCTTCTTGACCATATCGTATCCATAGATATTAACCGCATCAGAAACCAAGCGCTTCAAATCTGCCCCAGTAAAGCCATCTGTTTCTTTGATAATGGTGGCCAACTCTGTCTTAGAAGGTTGCAATTTACCTTTTGATAGATAGGTCTTTAAGATATCCATTCTTGCCTCCTCATTAGGCAATTTCATTTCTAGCCATAATTCAATCCGACCACTTCTGATTAAGGCATCTGGAATGCTTGACAATAGCATGGTCGTCATAACTACGGTAATTCCTTTGTTCGCCTTAGATTCTAAACCATCTAATAGCGTCAGTAGATAGCGATAGAAGCCTTCGTCTCGACCATTTTCTAATAGAAGATCACAATCATCAATGAAAACAATACTTGGCGAATTATTCCGCGCCGCTGCCATAATACGGTGTACTTCTCTGTAGAAATTACCCGTACCACTGATAACCGTCCCATCAATCAAAAAGAATTTACTTTTTAATCTATGTGCCAAGGCTTTACCTACACTCGTCTTACCCGTACCAGGGGAACCATATAATAATACGCCTCGCTTTGGCGTCATTCCATATTCTTCTGCTAGTTCAGGATTCTCTAAAGGGGTAATGACATCGATCTCTAATTGCTTGATGACTTCATCGAGCCCTTTGAGTTCGGATAGCTTTACTTTCTCTACATCCTTTCGGTCCACATTACTGACAATCGCATGCTTTTCCAACTCCTCTATTAATTGAGCAGCAGAATAAGACTTCTCTTCTACTTCGATCAATTTACAAGCTCGCTTAATTTGATTGACATTCAAATTAGCAGAATATTGGTGAATCCGCTTATAATCGACCTTGGAAAAGGCGATGCCGCCAAACTTTTTGAAAAAGAAGGCATAATCTTTAGCCGTTAGCTTCTCCATATCCACCGTTAAGCACTCTACATAAAACTTATGACTCAGATAGCTCCTATTCACCCCCAGAATTAATTTCTTATTGTGATCTTGTAGATGATTTAAAATGGCATCTACTGTGAATTCTTCCAAACCAATAGGCCGTCTAGCATAATACGATTCGGAAAGCGCCCCTTCGATGGTGGTAAAATCATCTAATATCACGACCTCACTTTTCTCAAAGGCTTTAATGATGGTCTGATAGATCGACTCTTCTACTCGAAAGGCTTCTGTTTTTTCAACCGTCAGAAATATATCTGCTAATCGGACATATTCCGCTTTTAAGTCTTTGCTTAGGGCCTTTAAAATGGTAGATTTGCCATAATTAGAAGAAACGTTCAGTGCGACAATCGCACTTTTTTGCAACTTGGCTTTCGTTTCATTGAAAGCGATCTTCTGAGAAGGGGATAATTTGATAGCAGTTTTTCTGCCGTTTTTAGAAGGAATGATTTTGGTGATTTCCATTCAATTATTTTGAGTGTTTGGTTATCTATTGTTGCTTTTTGTCTAGTCTATCATATTATAAACAAT
>CALJIY010000450.1 GCA_937973945.1 uncultured Saprospiraceae bacterium
TACAAGCAGTGAACAATTAATTAGCATCATCAATATTCAAGGACAAAAAGTGTATCAACAGTTACGAACAGATATAGATACAGAAGAGGTCTTTTCCATAGATTTGTCCAATGAAACTAAAGGCATTTATTTAGTACAAATCCAGAGTGAAACGGAAGTAGTTACTAAACGATTAGTCCTTCATTAAGACAATCTAGGATATAAAAAACTAAAGGGGTAAATAAGAGTACGTTTACTAAACTTTGAAAGTACTTTGAAAGTTTAGTAAACGTTATCTCGACCATATTTCCATAACAGTTTTAGTACAAGCCTTAATTCCAATACTTTAATAATTTTTAACATATCCCCCCTAAATTCTAACTTATCATTAGGAAATAATTTAAGGCACCAACAGTTAGAGTTTCTATGAAAACCTCCTTCTTATCAATTTGCTTATTGCTATTTCCGCTATTGGGAGATGCACAAACCGAAAAAATAAACCCAGCTGTTGTCTTTTCAGATACAGTACTAGAAGATTCGTTTTTTGTCAGCCAATCAATAGCAATACACCTAGCACCGCCTACGCCTTTTGGCTACCTTTCCGCCTATAGTGAAACACATCAGTTTCAAGGAGTCCTCTATCAGCGTAGTAAGTTTACAGAAGGATGGTCCGATTGGCAAAAAATGGACTTAGTGCCTGCAGATGAAAATACAGATCGAATTGTTTTTCAAGGTGTATCCATACCTACGGAAGTAGAGGCGATCCAATTTAAGACTTCAGAATTAATAGATACGCCTTTGAACTATCGCTTATTCAATCCGGGAATTTCTGACAACAAAAATCCCGTAGTATCTGCTATTCGAAGTAAAGGCGTTTCTTGTGAACAACCTGCTATTTGTGATAGGGATTGTTGGTGTCCTGATGGAAATTGCCCTACCGACCAAACGCCTGTCAGTACCACCGTTACGCATATTATTATTCATCACTCTGCTGCTAATACTCGTAGCAATGACTTTCCCGCCGTCATTCGTTCTATCTGGGATTTTCATGCTAATACTAGGGGCTGGGATGACATTGGGTACAACTGGCTAATTGATGCAAATGGCGTAATTTATGAAGGCAGGGGAGCAGAGCGATTGGGCGCTCACTTTAGTTGTATGAATGAAGAAACAGTAGGTATTTGCCTGATAGGCAATTTTGAAGAAGATAAACCGACAGAGGCGGCTTTAGACGCCTTGCAACAATTCGTTGCTTGGGAAGCACACAAAGGGGCGATTGATATAACGACCAATGGATACCATGCCTCTTCACAAATTGAGTTGGATTTTATGGCAGGCCATAGAGATGCAAGCCTCTCTCCTTTAGCTTGTAGCAGCACTATTTGCCCAGGAGAAAATTTATATAGTGAATTACCAATATTACGATCCGCAATTGCCGCTATGCCCTGTATGGCTATAGAAGATTCGATAGAAGTGTTGACCAGTATAAATGAGTTGGAATTTATGAAAGATATGCAAGTCTTTCCAAATCCTTCAAATGGGGAATTCAGCTTATCTTTTTATGCCGAAGAAAATATTCAAGCAAGTCTTTCTTTAATAAGTACAAATGGTACGTCATTTAATTTAGGACAACGGGATGCACAACAAGGAGATAATTTACTCTTTTTTTCCATTCCTTTTATAGTACCAGGGATATATTTTCTGAGAGCGAATGGAGCGGCGATTTCTGAACAAGAGCAGGTAGTTATTATTGATTAATAGACTACTGGACATGAGCAAAGAACAGAGAATCGAGAGCAGAGAATAGAGACAGATTTCGTTTGCAAATATGTCAACATCTTCGTATGCATCTTCGTATGTTGGCATTTTTTTTTGCTCTAAGTACTAGGATAATAATACCTTAACATTACAATGGTTTCTTTTTCCACTATTTGTCCTTAAAAAAGCCTTACGTAGCTAGGCTATGTGCGACTTTTTTAAAAACAATTAGCAAAAAAATAACCTCATTTTAATTGTCAACTTATTAATGTCCTAGTGCTTACTTATTTTGTTATTATAAAACTCGCCAACAACTTAATACTTTCAAAAGTAACTTTTGGAAACTCCCAGAATGCACTCAAACCTTTTTGAAAGCTCAAAAAAAGGATCCCTATCAATAAGAAATGAAAAAACCAGATAAAACTATAAGAAGTCAGCAAGGGGTATTTGGTAATATCCGTTTGACGGCGCCCTGTCTGTAACCAATTCGTATGTAAATGAAAAAAATAACTTATGCCAATAGCAAATTCTAGATACGGGGCAAACTGAATCTGAAACAATGGCCTCAATAATAATAAGCCAATCGTAAAAATAGGAATACAATACGGGGACAATAAGATCAACATATTCCCTCCCCCAACAACATGTATTTCTCCACCTTGATGGCTAGTTGCTTGAAAGGCACGAACTCTCTTTAAAGATAAGATTGTAAAAATCGTATGGGTCAATTCATGGGTAAAGGTGCGAAAGAATTTAAGATTCTGATCAAAAAAAGCATTGGTAATTCCCATAAAAGAAACATAGGCAATCAGACCTAATATAAACCATCGGTATACCCGCCAGTCTTGACTAACAACTGGAAAAAGTGCTACTAAGCCCATAAAAGCACCTAGTGCCAGTAGCATAAAAACAAACCCATATATATATCTGATTATCAACATAGAACGAGCATTTAAAAGAATAGAGAAGCTAGAGCAGAAAATAGAGACTGATTACGTTTAAATCTGTCTGCCAAGGCATACAGGTAGAAAATAACATAAGCAAACCGCCTTAATTTGTCCAGCAACAGGAAGTTGCAGGACAAAAAAGGCTAGCCTTATCATTCAGACGAGAATTGCAATTACTTATGTATATACCATAGCCAAGGCATGCAGGCAGGACAAAACGAAGTTTCACCATTCTCTAAACGAAATACGTTTCTGCTCTCTACTCTCTACTCCCTGTTCTATGAATGTCCAGTAGTGTATAAATTATCACTAAAATTAGTTGTATAATTGCAAGGCAACTAGTTTGTAACTTTAAAAGTACAAACTAGTATTAATAAATGTCCTATTCTAATACTTTCTAACTGTCCCTCATTATGCCTACTTGGTTATCAGTAATATTTGAAATTTTAAAATTCTCCATTCCTGCCCTAATAATGTTTTGGGCCGTCCAAAGTTTATTTGGTAAATTTTTAGCTGGACAAACCCAGCTAAAGCAATTAGATATACAAAAAAACCAACAAGACGCTACCCTACCACTGCGACTTCAAGCCTATGAACGTTTATCTTTATTTTGTGAGCGTATATCTATTCCAAATTTAATGCTACGATTACGAACAGAAGAAATGCAGGCAGGGGCTTTGCGCTATGCGATGCTCATGGCGATACAACAGGAATACGAACACAATATCACCCAACAGGTATATGTATCTAGCCAGCTTTGGGAGATCATTAGTATCGCTAAAAATGATACGATAAATTTAATTAGTGGAATAGCAGAAACTGTTGACCCTAAGGCAAATGCGAAAGAATTGAGTTCCGCTTTGATCAATGCTTTGAATGAACGAAATGATGTTCCATTGAATATGGCCTTGCAGGCTATAAAGAAAGAGGCGGGCTTATTATTTGGATAATACTTTTAAAACTTCAACTTCAAAACCAGATGTTGACGTATGCATCTAGTTTTGAGATTGAAGTTGAGGTTGAGGTTGAGGTTGAAGTTGAAGTTTACTCCTCTAATCGATCTCGCTTAGCTAATACTTTTTTGGGATTATTTAATTTCATCGTCTCTCCCAATTGCTGAGAAGCAGCAAAAGAAGTGACCATTTGTGATAACATGTCACTACCTGCGGTTGGCGAATTAGGTAATAGAATTAGATTACTATTCGTATTATCTCCTAATGATTGTAAAGTATCGTAATGTTGCGTAACAACGATTAGCGCAGAAGCTTCCTGAGAATTAATACCCACCTGATTCAATACTTCAACTGACTCTTCTAAGCCTTTGGCAATCTCTCGTCGTTGATCTGCAATACCTTGACCTTGCAATCGTTTACTTTCTGCCTCTGCCTTCGCTTTCGCTACAATACGGATACGATCAGCTTCAGCTTCATACTCTGCCGCTAACTTTTCTCTTTCAGCAGCATTAATCCGATTCATCGCTTTTTTCACCTCCATATCTGGATCAATATCCGTTACTAAGGCTTTTACAATTCCGTATCCATAAGTATTCATTGCTTCTTCCAACTCTCTTCTAATGGCAATAGCAATATCATCCTTCCGCTCAAAAACCTCATCTAATCTCAACTTGGGCACCTCTGCACGAATCGTATCAAAAACATAAGAAGTGATCTGTTCGTGTGGATTTTCCAATTTATAAAACGCCTCATGAATAGAGTCTTTTAAGATCAGATATTGTACAGACACCTTTAATTTAACGAAAACATCATCTTTCGTTTTCGTCTCTACCATTACATCCAATTGATTGATCTTCATACTTACTCGGCCAGCTATCCGATCAATAAAAGGCACTTTAAATTGTAATCCAGCAAACCGGATTGATTGATATTTACCAAATCGTTCTATGATTACAGCATTTGTTTGTTTGACTGTAAAAATTCCCATAGAAAGAATAATCAGTCCCAAAACTAAAATAATAGGTAGTCCAGAAAGTAACTCTGTCATATTAAATAATATTTAAATTGAATATTGAAGTTGTATTTAAACTCACTGTATAGTCGTAATAAGTTATACTGTCCAATATAGCCATGTTTTTGTAGATCTAGTCTATTTTTTAGATAAAGAATATCCAATTTTCTATAAAAAACGCTGATTTCTATAAGGAAGAGATGAATAACTAGCCCTTCTTCTAAGTTTAGAGATTCCCCCATATATTTTTCTGTTAAAAATAAGGGGAAGAATATTGAAAATTTTATTTTAAATATTAGAAAAGGAATTTATTATAAAAACTCAAATTATATTTTTCATAACACACTCGTTATCAGTGGTTTTTACAGTAAAAAAATTAAATACATTTTCAAAAAGGGTTTATAAAGAAAAACAGTAGCTAGACTGTATAAAAATATTGATTTCATCTCCTTTACTAGAGTGACAAAATCATAAAATCCTGTCTTTATATAAAGGCTTATGTTAAGATGTTCTTAACACAATTCACTATAAATACCTATACTACTAGACTAGATATGAGCAAAGAATAGAGAAGCGAGAGCAGAGAAGAGAGATAGATATCGTTAAAAAATGACCAAATTTCGTTGTATGCAAACGAAATCTGTCTCTATTCTCTCATCTCTACTCTCTGTTCTAAATCAAAATCTAGTAGTGTAATAAATACCCACAAATACAATATTTATGCAAGATTTACTTGACTTTAAAACCAAAAAAGATAGAGATGATTTTTATATCGCTATTGTCGTAATCGCTCTTTTTTTAAGTTTCTTCTCTTGGATGATAGGTTGTGAAGATACAATGATCCCTGAAGAAATTGCAGCTGTAGCTCCTACCGTAATCGCTTCAGACAAAGATAACGATGGCATCCCCGATGCTACAGATAATTGTCCAGAACTGACTGGCATTGCATTAAATGGAGGTTGTCCTGCTGATGCAGATGGCGATGGTATATATGACACAGCCGATGCTTGTCCAGATGTTGCAGGTACAGAAGCCAATGCAGGTTGCCCTAAAGACACAGATAAAGATGGTGTAGCAGATGCTAAAGACAAATGCCCAGAATTAGCTGGTGTAAAAGCTAACGGAGGATGTCCCGCAGATAGCGACGGAGATGGCGTATATGACATCAATGACAAATGTCCAGATCGATTTGGTGATGCAGAGCGGGATGGTTGTCCAGAAGCTAAATTAGAGGAGGCAGAAAGAACGCTATTAGCTGCAGCTATGAAAAATGTAGAATTCCAAACAGGTAGCGCGAAGTTAAAATCAAGTTCTACGGCGGTATTAGATAAAATAGCTGATTTGATGAAAAAGTATCCTAGCTATAAATTGGATATCAATGGCCATACGGATAATGTTGGTGATCCAGTAAAGAATCTTGGATTATCAAAAGCAAGAGCTCAATCTTGCCTCGCATACCTACAATCCATAGGAATTGCGAAACAACGTATCTCCTTCAAAGGCTATGGTTCTAAGCAGCCTATTGATTCAAATGACTCCGCAGATGGTAGAGCACGAAATAGACGGGTTGAATTTAAATTGCATTATTAGAGTGTGTTTAAATTTCTACTTCCTGATAACCAGTATTTTAAGAACTTGGCTTTCCATCAAAATGGTCACCTAGCTCGCTAGGCAACAATTTTGATGCTTCGCCAAAACCTTAAACTACTGATAATCAGTTTGTACAAATTTTAAACATACTCTTAAAAGTTTAGTTATATATAAGAAACTTTAAATAATTATTTACTCCTTTTAGCGGCTTGATATCACGTATATCAAGCCGTTTTTTATGAGGTAGCATTCTATATTAAACCTTTTTACCCTATAATTTTGATAAGCAAATCTATTTAACGATTTTACAGCCCCTTTTCTAAAACCAAGTAGATTTTTAGAATTGGAAGAGACATTAAAATATAGTTGTAAAAAATATAGTCATATGATAAAGTCAAAAATTGCAGGTATCGGTTGTTATGTGCCTGAGACAGTTGCTACCAATGATGATCTTTCCAAAGTAATGGATACCTCTGATGAATGGATCCGGGAGCGAACAGGTATACAGGAACGAAGATATGCAACCAAACATAAAGAAACGTCGACTACTATGGGCGCTGCTGCTGCCCGAATAGCCATTGAGCGAGCAGGGATTACCGCAGAAGATGTAGATTTTATTATTTTCGCTACCCTTAGTCCTGATTATTATTTCCCAGGTTGTGGCGTATTATTACAAAGAGAATTGGGCATTACTAAGACAGAGATTGGCGCATTGGATATTAGAAATCAATGCTCTGGTTTCATCTATGGGTTATCTATTGCGGACCAATTTGTGAAAACGGGGATGTATAAGAATGTGCTATTAGTTGGCGCAGAGATGCACTCTATGGGACTAGATTTTAGCACTAAAGGTAGAGGTGTAACGGTTATTTTTGGGGATGGTGCCGGCGCAGCGGTTATCCAGCCAACACAAGAAGAAAATAAGGGCGTACTTAATACCAAATTACATTCAGATGGTACTTATGCAGAAAAATTAGCTTTTATTAGTCCTGGTTCCCATGGAGGATACCATGCGGATAAAATGGGAGAAGATACAGATTTTGGATTTGCAAAAGATGAGCCGTATACCTCTATTTTTGCTACGCAAAAGATGTTAGACACTGACCAATTATTTCCAAATATGGAAGGGAAGTTTGTCTTTAAATTAGCGGTCACTAAATTCCCTGAAGTTATTAATGAAGGCTTACAAGACGCTGGGCTGACTTCTTCTGATATTGATATGCTTATCCCGCATCAAGCTAACCTCAGAATCAGTCAGTTTGTCCAAAAGAGTATGGGTCTTAGAGATGACCAAGTCTATAATAATATTATGAAATACGGTAATACTACCGCCGCCTCGATTCCAATTGCTTTGTGTGAAGCATGGGAACAAGGTAAGATTAAAGATGGTGATTTAGTTTGTCTAGCTGCTTTTGGTAGTGGATTTACTTGGGGTAGTGCGCTTTTGAGATGGTAGCCACGATAGGGGGGCAAAAAATCAAAAATCAGATATCTTACATCATAAATTATATATCTATCTAGCTCAAATCATGATGGATATATGAGGTATAATTTCTGATTTATGATGTATGATTTTTCCACAAACAGAGAAGAAAAGCGAGAACAAAGATATATCTGATTACAAACTAAAATTTTATCTAACCAAATAGATACATAGCTCACGTAGCTAAGAAGCTTATATGGTTAAAAAAAACAAATGAAACTATACCCGAATTTAATACGACCAGTAGTCGACTCCCTAGAGGAAATTTTTCAAGGAAAGATATTTGCAGATAAGGTCATCCAAAAAACCTTAAAAAAAGACAAAAGATGGGGCGCTCGAGATAGGGCTTTTATTGCAGAGACTACCTATAATGTCGTACGATGGTATCGGCTTTTATATGAAATACGGGGTGCGCAACCCGAGTCACAGTCAGATTGGTGGGAGATCATTGGTATATGGTTTACAATTAATGAGGTAAAATTACCTGACTGGAAAGAGTTTGCAAAATTAGATACGCCAAGCATCTTGCAACAGCACGCCAAGCTATCAGATAGAAGAATTATAAAAGAATCCATTCCAGACTGGTTAGATGAAGTAGGAGTAGCAGAATTAGGGATCAAATGGCCCCCTACCCTCACTGCATTAAACCAGCAAGCGCCTTTGGTCATCCGTACCAATACCTTAAAGACCGATAGGGCTAGTTTACAAAAAATCCTCGCCGACAAAGATATTGAATCAACGACCTATGGTAAAGATGCTTTGATCCTCACCAAGCGAAGAAATCTTTTTACCCTTCCAGAATTCAAGCAAGGTTTATTTGAAATTCAAGATGGCTCCTCTCAAGAGGTCGTTAATTACTTAGGGGTCGAACCGGGTATGTGGGTCATCGACGCTTGCGCAGGTGCAGGTGGCAAAGCTTTGCATATTGGCGCCATCATGAAAAATAAAGGGAAAATATTTGCTTTAGATATTCATGAATGGAAGCTCAAAGAATTAAGAAAAAGAGCCACTAGAGCGGGAATAGATAATATTGAAAATAGACCAATTGTTAATCAAAAAGTCTTAAAGCGATTAACGGAAAGAGCAGACCGTTTACTCTTAGATGTGCCTTGCTCCGGATTAGGCGTATTGAAAAGAAATCCTGATGCTAAATGGAAAATAGACGTAGCCTTCTTGGAAAAGGTCAAGAATATTCAAAAAGACATTTTACAGTCTTACCCAAAAATGCTAAAAAAGGGCGGACAAATGGTCTATGCCACTTGTAGCATCTTGCCTTCTGAAAACCAACAACAAGTACAAACTTTTTTAGCCGCCAATAAAGAATATACGCTCATCAAAGAGCAACAAATATTACCGCAAGATAATGGCTTTGATGGATTTTATATGGCTTTGATTCAAAAAGCGGAATAGGTTTTTTTTTAGAAGTCAAACCATCTTTTTTAGAATTCAGACCGTTCACTACGTTTACTGTCAGAGGTCAGGTGTCAGATTTATGATGTTGACAGATTGGTCCGAAGATGTACTCTTTTTTCAATACTTTTTAGGAGCATCGCTCCGACTCTGTCTGTAGAAATCGTATTTTTTTTATTTTTTCCCAAGGAGCATCGCTTCGTCCCTGTAAAAATGTCTCTCAATACTTCGTAAAGAAATATGCAAGAACCTACCTCTAACACCCCCCACCGCCATTTCATCCTACACAAACCATTTGGTTACCTAAGTCAGTTTAAATTAGTCACCAACAAGAAGGTACAATTATTAGGATCTTTATATGATTTCCCAGAAAAAACAATGTCCATAGGTCGCTTGGATAAAGATTCTGAAGGCTTACTATTTTTAACGACGAACGGAAAAGCTAGCGCTCTTGTAACTGGCAGAAAAATCGAAAAAGAATACTATGTCCAAGTAGACGGTATCATCACGCCCGAAGCTATCCAGCAAATGGAACAGGGAATAGAAATAAGTATTAAAGGGGTAAAATATACAACGCGTCCTTGCACTGCTGCCCGTCTTTATACGCCTCCCTACTTTCCTCCTCGAACTAAAAAATTACGAGAAGATCGGCATGGGCCTACTAGTTGGGTCGCTATTACGATTAGAGAAGGAAAGTTTCGGCAGGTACGAAAAATGACGGCGGTCGCTGGCTTTCCTACTTTGCGTTTGTTTCGCGTTAGAATTGGTAAGGAATGGTTAGG
>CALJIY010000451.1 GCA_937973945.1 uncultured Saprospiraceae bacterium
AACACATTTATTTCGACGCCCCCAGTTCCTATTCGGAACTTTCTTTTGAACATTTTTTTCAACAAATTTGACATGAAACAAATTTTATCCGTCGTTCTATTGGCTTTGCTAGCCCTATCGCCCCTCCTAGCACAAGAAGTACTCCCCAAGCAACAATCTTTGATCACTAAAATCAGTGCCACTTGGTGCCCTAATTGTGGTACTTGGGGATGGAGAGCCCTAGATCAATTAATTGAAGAAAATCAAGATCATGCCGTTATCATCTCTGCACATGCTAGTGGAGATTTGGGAACCATTGCTGGACAAGATTTAAAGAAAAATCTAAACAGCGTTGGACAGCCTTTATTTTATTTGAATAATGAGCATACTAGACTTGGCTCCACTAATGGTACGACTAAAAGAAAAGAAATCCAAGAAGCTGTTCTAGCGGCAACAGAAACTCCCCCTATCGCTAACACTGGTGTTTATTATTTTGCTGTTTCTAACAGGTTATCCATTGATATTAAAACGAAATTTTTTCAAACTACACCAGGAGCTTACTACCTAGGTACTTATTTAATAGAAAATAAGGTATCTAACTATCAAGCAGGCGCTAATGAGGTTTTGGAACATAAAAAAATACTACGACTGGAGCTGTCGGATAATAGTTTTGGCATTCCTTTAGAAAATGCTATTGCCGATACCGAATCGGACGTACAATATAACTTCACTATCCCCAATGGCTGGAATCGAAATGAATTAGAAATCGTAACAATCATTTGGAAAAAAGAAGGTAGTAAATATCTTTTTGTTAATGCTAATATGACTCCTGTAAGCGGGATGACCAACCGACCTCCAACGCTCCCCACCCCAGAGGAAGAAGTGGATACGGAAGAGGAAGTAGTCGTAAGTCCTGAAATGGAAGAACCTGATACAGAACAAGAAGCGCAAACTGACCTAGAAGAAAATGAGGAAATGGAAGCGGAAATAAGTCCCGAAATGCCCCCGACAGGAGGAAATACGCTAGATTTTTCTAAATACCCTTGGCTAAATGGAGTAATGGACATAGAGAATTGTTCTACTAATCAAATCGTGGTCTATAATAGCAGTATCTACCAATATCTGTTTATAAGTGATGCGGATGGGGGAACACTCTATTTCCAAGATGGCACTTATTATTGTTCGGATGCAGCTTCTTTAGATTGCAGAAATGCCTATAACTTAATGGAGGCAAACATTGATGCAGCTTGGTCTTGCGGAGACGACTCAGTAGCAATGGAAGAGGAAACAACGGATACTATGGAAATAGATAGTAATACGACCAATTTCCCCAATGACACAGAGGAAACTTCGACTGATATAACAACCGATTTCATCGACTATCCTTGGCTAATAGATTTAGTAGATACAATTGATTGTTGTACCAATCAAACAGTAACAGCCTATGCTAGTGGCATCTATACCTTTATATATATAGCTGCTGATAGCGATTGTTCAGAAGTTTATGGTCAACTATATTTCCAAGATGGCACTTTTTATTGTGGAGATGGACCTAGAATGGATTGCCGATCGGCCTATAGTCTTAGCGAAATAGATGCAACTGTCTTATGGACTTGTGGTATGGGGAATTAATTTTTCTGGATTCCTATACAAAAGAAATTAGTACTTGATATTTGGAATTTGATATTTGGGATTTACATATCTAGAGATCAAATTATTACAAATAGCAGAATTTTTGTAGATTTGACCCCAACTGAATTATATAGCTTTATTAGATATATGCTCAGAATTTATACTAAACCTTATTGAGAAATCTACACGACTGTTAAACTCCCTATAACAAGGGGTCTCGAGAATGATAAATCAACTAACTCCTGCGATAATTGTGGGCATCATTGTAGCATATTTTATGGTACTAATGTTGATCTCCTATATTACAGGCAAAAATTCTAATAATACCGACTTCTTTTTAGCCGGTCGCCAATCGCCTTGGTATTTAGTGGCTTTTGGGATGGTGGGCGCTACCCTATCTGGCGTGACCTTTATTTCTGTTCCAGGTTGGGTCGCAGCAAGTCAGTTTTCTTATATGCAAATGGTCTTAGGCTATTTGCTTGGCTACTTTGTCATAGCGACGGTACTGATGCCGATGTATTATAAGCTGAATCTTACCTCCATCTATACTTACCTAGATCAAAGATTTGGTAATGCTTCCTACAAAACAGGAGCTGGGTTCTTTCTACTCTCCAGAACTATTGGTGCTTCTTTCCGATTATATTTAGTGGCTATTGTTTTACAGCAGTTTGTCATGGAATCTTTTGGTATTCCATTTTGGGTAACCGTATTGATTACCATTTTACTCATTTGGATTTATACCTTTCAAGGCGGCATTAAAACGATTGTTTGGACAGATACCTTGCAAACCTTTTGTATGCTCTCCGCTGTGATTCTTACCGTCATTGCTATTGGGCAAAAAATGGACTTATCTTTTAGTGGATTAGTACAAACGGTCTCTGATAGTCCTTATTCTCAAACCTTCTTTTTTGAAGGTGGTTGGAGTGATCCTAAGAATTTTATTAAGCAGTTTTTGGCAGGTGCATCTATAGCTATAGTCATGACTGGCTTGGATCAAGATATGATGCAAAAGAATTTGAGCTGCCGATCTATTGGGGATGCGCAAAAAAATATGTTTTGGTTTAGTATTGCTTTGGTTTTTGCCAAACTATTGTTTTTATCGCTTGGTGCTTTATTATTCATCTACGCCAATCAAGTAGGCATCGCTATTCCTGAGCGCTCAGATTTATTATATCCGACCATTGCCTTAAATCATCTATCGCCTTATATAGGGATTATGTTTTTATTGGGATTAATTGCGGCGGCCTACTCGAGCGCAGATTCCGCATTGACCGCTCTAACAACCTCTTTTTGTATAGATTTTCTAGATTTTGAAAAGCAAGAAACATCGGAAGCAGAACAAAAACAAACCCGCTTAAAAGTACATATTGGATTTTCTATTCTTTTATTCTTTGTCATCCTACTATTCTGGTTTATCAATGACGATGCGGTTATTGCTGCTATTTTTACCGTGGCTAGTTACACCTATGGTCCTTTATTAGGTTTATATACTTTTGGCTTTTTTACTAAAAGAAAAGTCAATGATCCTTTAGTTCCTTACATCTGTATTGCTGCCCCTATCTTGACCTATTTGATTAATGCCAATTCTGAGGTGTTACTCTTTGGTTATAAATTTGGTTTTGAGCTGTTAATTTTGAATGGCTTCTTGACTTTCTTAGGCTTAGCATTTGTTTCTGATGCAGAAGTGGAGGATGAGGAAGTGATAGTTTTGGAGGAGGAGTGATAAATTACCAGATATATAGATGTCGGAACGCTATACTATCAGATTACTAACAATAGATTGTAGTCTGACTTCTGACAGTCCTGAAAGGACGATCTGACTTCTGACCTATGCTGGGATAGCATCTATCAATTCCCGAGTATAAATAGATTTAGGTTGCTCATATATTTGAGCAGCATCACCTATCTCTACTACCTTGCCTGAACGCATGACCATAATCCGATCGCTAATAAATCGAACGACCGAT
>CALJIY010000452.1 GCA_937973945.1 uncultured Saprospiraceae bacterium
AGTTCGAATGCCAAATGGTTTATATAAATTTAAAGAAGGATCGAATATTGATCGAGTAGTTTTAGACTGTGTAACAAGCTTACAAAATGGAGCAGATTTATTGTGGATTGAAACACCGACTCCACATGTTGGTCAGATTGCGCACATGGTTAATCGGGTAAAAACACAAGTACCCAATGCTAAATTAGTGTATAATAACTCTCCCTCTTTTAACTGGACGATTAACTTCCGTCAACAAGCATATGATGCTATGAAAGAAGCTGGAGAAGATATGTCTGCCTATAATCGAGCTGGACTGATGGATGCGAAATACGATCATTCACCATTGTCAAAACGTGCAGATGACATGATCCAAACTTTCCAAATGGATGCATCTAGAGATGCGGGCGTATTCCATCATTTAATCACCTTGCCGACTTATCACACTACCGCATTGCAAATGAATAACCTAACAGAAGGTTACTTTGGAGAATTAGGCATGTTGGCTTACGTTCAAGGTGTTCAACGTCAAGAAATACGGAAAGGCGTTTCCTGTGTAAAACATCAACGAATGTCTGGTTCAGATTTAGGAGATGACCACAAGACATTCTTTGCTGGCGATAAAGCTTTAAAAGCTGGTGGAGAAAAAAATACAAGCAACCAATTTGAGCCTGTTTTAGAGGAGGTACTTTAAAACAAAAGTGTCGGACATGTAAGAGAACATGTCCGACACTTTTTTGTATTAGTGAAAGGAATTAAATAAGTTGAACCAGAAGGCGCAGTTATTTTTTCTTCTAAGAAACTCAAAAAATCAGTGCATAGCCTAGCTACGGACTTACTTTTTTGAGGTTTTTAGAAGGAGAAAGAACAAGCATAATGGCTTAAATTATTTTGTTCCTTTCACTTAGAGCCATCTATTGATGTTTCAACTGAGTTTCCCTTATATGCCTTCGTAGGCAAAGGAAAATACTAGAAAAGATAGTTTCAGCGATCAAGTTCAAGTTCAAGTGTCAAGACCAAGGATCAAAACTCACATATCGTTGACAACCAGACTTGTATAAAACTGTCGTTTTATTTTGACACAGCTTATTGAACAGGCTCTTTTCAAAGATATGTTTCCTTTAAAAATAGACGATATTTCGTTGTTTTTTAACCGAAATATATCTCTGCTCTCAGCTCTCTGCTCTATTCTAAGCCATACTCTTACTACGCTCTCCAACAAAACTATTCTCCTTATATTTAAACAAGATATTGAACGTAGTCAAACTACCATATATTCTAGTCAAATATTGTTGCAAGTTGACCTTTTCTTCATCCGACATTTTCTTACTAGCATTGATGCGTTGTTCCATTACCCGTAATCGATCTCTCACCATGACGATTTTATGGAAGAAGGTCTCAATTGGAATTTCTTTTGATTGTAGGCTTGCATCATCAGGCTTTAAAATCATCGTACCGCCTTTCCATTTATCAGACATTGCCACCGGCTCCCCAATACCTGACCAAGTGCGTAAAATGCGCTTTAGAGATTGCTCTGCGGCAGTAAAAGTTACTTCTTCTTGAGCAGGCAAGGCTTCAATTACCTCCCAATCTTTATAATCTTTGCCTACTATTTTCATCCCATATGTTTGAAAACAAACATCATAGGCTGCTATGTTTAATCGGGTAATCACACCGAAGCCAAAAGCGGGGTGATTCACCCTTGACCCTACACCTAGTAAATCATTCATAGATCTATTTTTTAATTGGATAATATTTAGTAACGAGTAAAAAGTAACTAACGCATTTGGACGGTCTCTTTTGCTCCTATTTTTACTTTAAAATCAGTCATAGTATCAACAATACTCCTTCTTTTAAAATAAAACTAGAACCAAAATAAACTCGTCGAAATGCACTACTTATTCTTTGCTCGTTACTTATCAATTTATAATATTTTTCATACGAAATACCGTATTCCTTTGTTACAATTATAATATTTACCCTATTCAAAGCCATTATGAGAAGATCCAGTAAGTATAACTAACCTTTAGCAAGGTTTTCCGTACCAAATGATATACTGCTAGCGTCATTCAATATTAATCGAAATTCTCTTACCTTTGGAACTTAATTATTCCAATAATAACCGAATATGGGTCCTATACTTTTAAAGAAAGCGTTTCCACATCTTGTTGCAATCCTTACTTTTTTATTACTGAATATTGCTTATTTCTATCCCCAAATGGAAGGAAAAGTACTACCATCAGGTGATACAGTAGCTGGCGAAGCTATGTCTAAAGAATTAGTAGATTTAAGAGCTATAGGAGAAGATCCTATGTGGACGAATTCTATGTTTGGCGGGATGCCTGCTTATCAATTAAGTGCGGCTTATTCTGGTAATAAGATGGTGTGGCTAGAAAAGATTTTTTGGCTGGGGATGAGTGCCCCAATTGGCTATTTCAATGCCTTGATGATTATTTTTTATTTGATGATGGTCGTTTTAGGTGTCAATCCTTGGCTAAGTATGATCGGGGCCATTGCCTTTGGTTTTTCTTCCAATCATTTTGTTTTGTTTGAGGCGGGGCACTATACCAAACTCAGAGCAATTGCCCAATTCATGCCCGTCATTGCAGGATCGATTCTATTATTCCGAAAAAAATACTTAATGGGAGGTGCGCTGTTTACCGCAGGATTAGCGGCAGGGATACGTGCTAACCATATACAAATGACCTATTATTTAGGAATTATTTTATCAATCTATGTGTTAGTTGAAATTGTTCGACATATAAAAAATAACCAACTACCAGATTTAATTAAAATAGGTGCCATCTTTGCTTTAGGCGTGATTCTATCTGTGGGAACTGCTACAACGAATCTTTGGACGACTTATGAATATTCCAAAGACACCATGCGGGGAGATCCTATTTTGACAAAAGCAGCGAATGAAACTGCTAAAACAAGTAGTGAGGTAGAAGGATTGGAATGGAATTATGCGATGCAGTGGAGTAATGGCTTTATGGATGTGATGGCAACTATGATACCAGGTGTTGTGGGTGGTGGATCTGGCGAATCTATTAAACCAACCTCTGCAACTGCTATTGCCATGCGTAAAAGAGGCGCACAAGTTCAACAAGCGCCACTCTACTGGGGTACTTTACCGTTTACGAGTGGACCTGTGTATGTGGGAGCAATTATGTGTTTCTTGTTTGTTTTAGGCTTATTGACTCTTAAAGGTCCTATGAAATGGTGGATTGCTATTGGAGTTTTACTCACTTTTCTACTCTCTATGGGTAAAAACTTTGAAGTATTGAACAGACTCTTTTTTGACTACTTTCCGATGTATAGTAAGTTTAGAGCCCCTAGTTCTATAACTAGTATTTCCTCTCTACTAATTCCATTGTTGGGCATCCTTGGCTTATCCACTATATTAAAGGGGGGTATAGACAAAGGAACTGCTGCTAAAAATGTATTTATAGCGGCTGGTATTACAGGGGGGATTTCTTTATTCATTGCCTTAGTGGGACCTAGTGTATTCGATTTTGCAAGTGCAGGGGATGCCAGTTATCAGCAAAGAGGTTACGATATTGATGCCATTATATCGGATAGACAATCCCTGATGCGTTCAGATGCTTTTCGTTCTTTTGCATTAATTGCTATTGCGGCAGGTTTGATTTGGGCGCAAGTACAAGGTAAAATTAATCAACTGATTTTATTGGGTGGCATTGGTTTAATGGTCGTATTTGATATGTGGAGTGTGGGTAGAAGATATGTTGGCCCAGAGAATTTTGTCAATGCAACAAGAAAGAACCATCCTATTCGACCGGTAGATCAACAAATATTTGCCGCAGAAAAAATTAATCCAGAAGCATCAACAGCGAATCCTATTGGAAGAGGGGGCTATAGGGTTTTAGACCTATCTATTAATACGTTCAATTCTGCTAATACCTCTTATTATCATAATACCATCGGAGGTTATCATCCAGCCAAGCTACAGCGATTCCAAGATATTATTGATTATCAAATCATGAATAATAATCAAGGAGTATTGAATATGCTAAACACCAAGTATATTATTAATCGTGAAGGTAGTTTACAGCAAAATCCAGGGGCATTAGGTCCGGTTTGGTTTGTGGAAAATATCAAATCTGTCAATACGCCAAATGAAGCAATGGAAGCCCTGAATAATTTGAATCCTGCGACGGATGCTGTTGTTTTAACTACAGAATTTGGGGAGTATATCAATGGCTTTGATCCACAAAAAAATGGAACGATTCAAATGACCAATTACCAACCACATAAGCTTAAATATACCTCTAATAGTACGAGTGAACAGTTAGCTGTTTTTTCTGAAATTTGGTATGGAGAGCATAAAGGATGGCAAGCTTATATAGATGGGCAAGCGGTGGAGCATATACGCGCAAATTATTTATTAAGAGCACTGAAGATTCCTGCTGGCTCGCATACAATAGAATTCAAATTTGATCCGAAGGCTATTAAAACAGGGGAAACGATTTCTTTGGTTTCTTCTTCCTTGGTACTTTTGGCTTTATTCGGTTTATTAGGATTCCAGTTAAAAGAATATATACATCAATTAAAAACAAACCCTCCAGTGGAACCTATTCCTACTAAACCTAACAAGCCTGTTGCAAAGACGGTATCTCGACGTAAACAAAATAAGAAGAAAAAATAAAGGGGAGGATATAAGGAATTCAATTAAAATGCAAATTAAAAACGCCCTTAAAATCAAGGGGTTCAATTTTAAAAATGTAAGTTCATAAAAAAAGGTGAATTGTAACAATGCAATTCACCTTTTTTTATGAATAAAGTATTTTCTATTCTAACACCAATTCATTTAAGTAGTCACTTCAAGTAGACCATCCAATAATTTCGAATATGCAGCCGCTAAATTTTCTCTAGAAAAACGAGCAATACCACGGCTATCTACCTTTAATTGGCCCTCCTTATAAGCGTCAAAAAATGCTAGTACTGTTTTTTTCAAGCCCTCATGATCTTCATAATCATGTATTTGTCCACCCGTTTCTTGAAGTATGGTAGCGGCATCACTTTCTTTTGGACCAATACATAAAATTGGTCTTTGTGCGCCTAAGTACTCATACAGCTTTCCTGGTAATACTCCTTTTGAATTAGGGGTATTGTTAATGGGTAATAATAAGACTTGTGATTTTTTCAAATAAGGCAGTACTTCTTGATGGGGGATAAAATCTACTTTATTTAAATACTTTGTTAAACCGTAAGATTCAATTGCTTGAAGAATACTAAAATCTACCTGTCCTATTAATAGGATCTCTAATTTTTCTGCCAAAGTAGGCATTTGGGGTAAGAGCTCACTTAACACTTTCCATAAGGCTAAGGGATTTCGATCCTTATTCATTGAGCCTATATGACAAATAGAAAATTTTTCTGCTAGTTCCACTTTAGGTCCATCAAAATCTGCTGCATCAAAACCGTTGGTAATTATTTCAATATCATCTCGGCCACAAATATTTTTAAAATCCGCGCCCCAGCTCCAACTTACTGTAACCACCTTATCTGCATGCTCTAATACTTTTTTCTCTAATCGCTTGTGGATGCTATCCCCCCAACTAGTTAGTTTTAGTTGGTCATAAAAATCAATATGCGTCCAAGGATCTCTAAAATCTGCGACCCAAGGAATATTCATTTTCTCTTTTATTCCTAAGGCGATTAAATGAGTAGTATGTGGAGGGCCTGTAGAAACCATAGCATCAACAGGATATTCTTTTAGATATTTTTTTAAGTAACTAATCGCTGGCTTAATCCAAAATTTCCGTGCATCAGGTATAAAAAAATTACCTCGGATAAAAACGGAGACTTTCTGCGCAAAGCTTTCTTTTTTATTTTCATTGATAAAGCCGGAATAAACTCGTTCTCCTTTTTTGCGACCAGTGAATTTTTTATATATTGTATAGGGTTCCCAGATTTCTGTCTGAATCGTTTCTATATCTGCTGGAATCTCTTGTACCAAGCTTTCATCTATGACTGGATACTCTGCATTTTTCACCGTAAAGATTACAGGCTCATATCCATACTTGCGTAAATATTTTGTAAACTTCAACCAACGTTGCACGCCTCCCCCACCCGCAGGCGGCCAATAATAAGTAATAATTAATAATCGTTTCCGCATTAATGAATTCTTTTGCCGTACCCATTTGAATATAATTCAAAGCGGTTAAAATGTTGTTTAAATGGAACGTTAGAAAAATCGGCTATTACAATTGCCTCTTTCTGAATAGTTACCTTTCTTACCTGCTGTATATGGCGATACTTCAATCCTATGCTAATACTATTTTCGTCATAATCAATCAATGAAATATTAGTATCATGATTGACAGAGAACAAACCGATTCTGCCTTTTAAAGAAGGATTTTGTTCTTCCCCTTCTACAATCAAGGTATTATGAACGGCAGTTGATTTAAACAAGACTCTTCGAGCTGGAATAGGCGTATACAAATAAGTTCCTGGATCAACAATTAGGTCTTTTCCATCAATAGCTAGTTCTATAGAAAGACTATCATTATGTACATGTGAACCAGATGGATGCTGCTGCTTACTGCTCACACCGCCTATTGCTAGATATATTCGATCTGATTTAAAAATATATAATTGAAAATCTGGAAAGATTTTTAATTCAAGATTCTTTGTAAA
>CALJIY010000453.1 GCA_937973945.1 uncultured Saprospiraceae bacterium
TCCTATTGATACTATGGATACCAATCCTATTGATACTATGGATACCAATCCTATTGATACTATGGATACCAATCCTATTGATACTATGGATACCAATCCTATTGATACTATGGACACCAATCCTATTGATACTATGGATACCAATCCTATTGATACTATGGACACCAATCCTATTGATACTATGGATACCAATCCTGTTGATACTATGGACACCAATCCTATTGATACTATGGACACCAATCCTGTCGATACTATGGACACCAATCCTGTCGATACAACGAGTACGATGTGCGATGTAGCTGGTGGAACATTAACGGGTGGTCCTTTTGAATTCTGTGTAGGCGATAGTATTCCAGATAACTTGCTGGCAGATGCTATTAATTTAAGTGGTAGCCTTGGAGCTAAATCTCAGTGGGTCGTTACAGATTCCGCAGGAATAACCATCTTAGGCTTACCAGCAAATCCTTCTGACGTAGATTTTGAAGCAGCAGGATTAGGTACTTGCCTAATATGGCATTTGGCCTATCAAGATAGTTTGAGTGGTGTAGCGGTGAATGGCTTAGTAGCAGATATACAAGGTTGTTTTAGCTTATCTAATGCTATTACCGTTATAAGAAAATCTCTAGACAATTGCACAACAGATACGACGACAACAGATACTACGAATCCTATAGATTCTATGACCTGCACAATCTCTGGCGGGGTTATAGAAGGCGGTTCTTTTGAATTTTGTGTAGGTGATACAATAGTAGATCAAATTCCAGTAGATGGCATTCGTTTAAATGATAATACAGGTACCAATTCTCAGTGGGTCGTTACAGATTCAGCAGGTATTAAAATTCTTGGTTTACCAAATGCTCCTTCAGATGTAGATTTTGAAGCAGCAGGTATTGGTGTTTGTCAACTATGGCATTTAAGCTATGAAGATTCTTTAGTCGGGGCTGTAGTTGATGGAAATGTTGCTGACTTACAAGGATGTTTTAGTTTATCAAACCCTATTTCCGTTACTCGAAAAAATTGTGAAGAAACAGAAGACGAGGAAGACAATAACGATACGGAAGAAGAAGATAACATGACAGATGAGGAAGACACTAACGAGGAAGAGACTAATCAAGATGCTTGTACTGCTCCAACAGATCCTGTTGTTACGACACAAGGTTCTAAGAAAGCAGTTATTACTTGGACCGCAGTGGATGCAGCAACAAAATATGTCATTCAAATCAGATTCAAAGGGCAGACAAGATGGGCTGCAAGAGCTACTTTAAGAAAATCTACGGTTAGAATATTTGCGCCTGCAGGAAAAGATTATGAGTACCATATCAAATCTATTTGTGGTGAAGAAGAATCTGAATATGGAGAAATCTTTGAGTTCTCTACGCCTCCAAGAGGAATTATTACTTCTGAATCAAGAAGTAGTGATGATAATTTCCAAGCAGATATTGTATTGGTATTACCTACTAAACAATTGGTATTGACGCCAAATCCTGTTAGTAATCGATTACAAATAGACTACCCTATTACTACGGAAAATACAAAGGCATTTATCTATAGTGTAAGTGGTCAAAAAGTATATGAGCAGTCATTAGAATTTGGAACGTTTGGACAGCGCATCAATGTCGGTCATTTAGAAAATGGATTCTATATACTTCGTATTGTGGAGGATGGTGCAACTGCTGTTAGCCACAAATTAATTAAGCAATAAAGATAATGTAAAGTCTAGCTACATAAGTAAATACTAGGCAAAACAAAAGGGGTAGTACGTATACGTACTACCCCTTTTATTTTGTCTTTGTCTACCTAAAGAAAACTTAGAAGTAAATTACTGCACCTTACTAAGCAAAGGAATTTTCATTTCTCGGGCTGCAACATTTATATTTTTTAATTCCATATTCTTCGTACTATAGCTATTAATAATCATAGCAATATCTCCTTTCGCCACACTATAAGCCTTCCGCAGAAGTTCATGCATGATAGGGCTATTCACATACTCAGGCATGATGGCATTTAAAACAATAATATGCTCTGCTAAATAGCCTTGCATACCTGTTTTATTAACAATAAGGGCTGCTAGAATTCGGTGGTCTTTCTCTACAGTTACTATAAATCCACCGAAGGAAGGTGTTTCTTTGACGGCGTATTCTACTGCTTTTTGAATGCCCTCTGGTTTGATCCAGGCGACATCCGAGTGTTGGCGTAAGAAACCAATTAAGGCTTTCTTCTTAGGTACACCAATTCCAGTAAACGCGTCATAGAGCGTTGGCGTTGTCATAGTCAGATTGAGTTTGGTTAAGAAAGAATATATACTGGAAACGGGTATGTTTGTTTTATTCTATTATCATTAAGACTTACATCTGTCTGCCAGTTGTCAAGAGCAATTCAACTCTTGATAGCTAGTTAGAGATTGGTCAAAAACGAATTAGGGAGTAGGCAATAAATAAAGTACCCGTTATGACGTAGTTATTTTTTCCTAGTCCCTTAATACATTCTTAATCAACTTTGTAGCTTATTCTTTTCTCGTTCCTAAAGAATATTTACTTTTACTTTTGGTCTCAATGATGAAATTACCTTTTTTTTTCTATTTACAAAAAAAACATTCGTTTTTTTTGTAAATATTCTCATAAATAGCTCATTTACAACGTTTTTACACTACAATTAAACTAAAATATGCGAAAAATATCAGCTGATATTATTTATCCAATAGATGCTCCACCTATCCCAAATGGAGTGATTGTCATAGCCGATAATGGGCAGATAAAAGCTATTGGCGAACGTACCTTGCATGATGCTAGTACACTAGAAATTTATGAAGGTATCATTGTTCCTGGTTTTATCAATACGCATTGTCACTTGGAATTATCGCATATGAAAGGTAAAGTGGAAACAGGAACCTCACTCATCCCATTTATATCTAACGTAGTCAAATTTAGAGATATACCTCAGGAGGAAATTATGATTGCCATCGAAGCAGGAGATCGAGAAATGTATGAAGCAGGGATTGTTGCAGTGGGAGATATTTCTAATAAGGTAGATACGGTCGAACAAAAAGCAAAGAGCAGTATTAACTATTATACTTTCGTAGAGTGTTTTGATTTTCTGCAAGAAGACTGGGCAGATAATACCTATCAACAATATAAAGAAGTATTCGACGCGCACTCCAATCAAGCGGGTAACAAAAAGAGTTTTGTTCCTCATGCACCTTACTCCGTTTCTAAGAAATTATTTCAACTGATTAATCAAGCGAATCCAGAAGACTGCACCATAAGTCTTCATAACCAAGAAACACCTGATGAGAATTTATTCTTTTTGAAAAAGGAAGGCGAATTTTTAGATTTCTATAAAAACTTTGATATTTCACTAGATGCTTTTCAAGCTACCCAAACCCCCTCTATCAATTATGCTTTGGCACATATGAATCCCAATTCTAAAACACTCTTGGTTCATAATACGATGTCTACAAAAACAGATATTGAATTTGCGCACAAATGGAATCCTAATACCTACTGGGCAACTTGTCCAAATGCTAATTTATATATCGAAAACAGACTACCTAATTACCAACACTTTTTAGATACCAATGCAAAAGTGACGATAGGAACAGATAGCTTAACGTCTAACTGGCAACTATCCATTCTAGAAGAATTAAAAACTATTCATCAATATCAATCGTATGTTCCTTTAGACACCTTACTGAAATGGGCAACCTTGAATGGTGCAGAGGCACTAGGATATGAAAAAGAACTTGGGAGTATTACGGTTGGTAAAAAACCAGGACTCGTCCTTTTAGATATAGAGAATGGTGGTCGTTTGAATAAAAGAACTACTGCTCAACGATTGGTTTAGCAATTATCATATGCTAAAATAGCGAATAATATTCTCTTTAATACAAATTAATTTTTTTAATAAATTTGTGGCTTCATATGGTTATCTTTGTCTAAATAAATAGTGAAGTTGTTTAACAGCTTCCAGATACCATTTTCAAATAACATTAATAACTAACTAAAATAATATCAATGGCAAAGGCAGGTGATATTTTCAATGTCATTCTAAAAACAATAGATGACGTTCAGAAAAAAAATAAAGCAAGTAAAACACAAGAAACGGCACATCCGAATGTATTTGATTTAATCAAAGAAAAATTGGGCGATCTAGATACTAAAGTTCAAAACAACCGTGTAAAAAAAGGAAAGTCTCCTGTTAGTATCTTAGAATTAATCAAGAATCAAATTCAAGCTGCTCAAAGACAAAATAAAAAAGATCCAAATACACCTACTGCAGATTCTGCGATTTTTGATAGCATTATCAAAAAAGTAGAACAAGCACCTAAAAAAGTAGCGAGTACTGGTCTTAAAAGAATTGTTGAAAATTTCCACTTAGACATCTCTAATGTTGATTCAACTATCTTAAAGCAAGTTCAACATCAGTATGATACAGACTTAAGAAAAATGGATCAGCAATACGCAGAAGCGCTTCATAAACTAATCCAACGATATAAATAAATTGTTGGGTATCCGTTTAAGATTATTGAAGTAAGTGGACATAACAATCTTATACCAGTCAATATCGGCGAAAGGCCCTTTAGTACATATAACTAAAGGGCTTTCTTTATTGGAGATGATTAGCATATTAAAACATTTTAGGAAAGTTATCAACAATTTCAGTGTTAGTAAATAGTACATTTTGTTGGTAAATCTTAAAATTGTTTTAAATTATTTGTTTATTTAAAATAAATTGTTTAAAATTGTAGTGTAATTAATAAACAATACAATGGAATTACAAATTTTAATTAGCAAAAAGGGTACAAAGGTGATTACAGCAACTAATTTGTATGCTGCCCTCCAACTACCTGAAGAACACTACGGAACTACCCTTAAAAAGTGGTTGACAGAGGTGTACGAATTGCAAGACGAGATCCGTAAGCCTGTCCGTATGAAAGATTACGCTGAGAAAAAAATAGCTGGTGCTCCTGTTATTAAGGACTACTACCTTTCTATAGAGTTAGCAAAGATGATTACGCTTTATTCTAAGAGTAAAGTAAAGATGAAATATGCTAGATGGCTGAATGGTGTCCAAGATCGCCAAGAACTCGCTAATGGCTTGTCTAAGGAGCAAGTAGAGACCGTTTTGGAACTAACTAAAGCGATGACTCGCTTTTCTTGTCAACAATCTGCTGAGCAGCAACATCAACAGCTTTATATTGCCAATAATAATAATAGCAATCTTCATTGGTGGCAATATCGCTCGCGTATTCTAGGCTATTCTACGGATAGTTTAAAAGATCAGATGGAACAGCTAGGCAAAAGCTATAAAGGCAAGACACAACGCGCCATGCTAATGCAAATAGATAAGTATGAATTAGTTCGTACCGCAGTTATTGATCTATTCATGGGAATGGGCAAGGCAGAGGACGAAGCAAAGCAATTGGGTGACTTGGCTAAGTTATTTGCTAAAGAACTAAATATCGAAGTATATGATGATCGCAAAGGAAGTGGTAGCTTGTTTGCGAGCACTGTTAATAAAGATCTATTAAATGCTCAGGGACTAGCAGTGAGTATTTAATCTTTGAGAATAGAGAAGCGAGAGCAGAAAATAGAGACAGATTTCATTAAAACGATAATACTTTAACTCAAAACGAAATCTATCTCCTACTCTATTTGAATGATTTCAAAGAATTTTATTAGGGACTCAATAAACATATTGTAACATCGAATGCTTTTTCGACGTTACGAAAACTACACTAATGTATTGCTGAATTATATTTCACAATGTTGTAACCATGTGTATTAAAAAGGGCTGGGGATTTATTCCTAGCCCTTTTTTGATTTTGAACCTTGTCTATTTTTAAATTCCTATCCTTTCACCTCTTTTTCTTTCTTTAAATATTTATCCAAAAATTTTAGAATATCTCCATAGGCTTTTATCTGGTTTTCTTTTTTTACAAAACCATGCCCTTCATCTTCAAATAAAACATATTCTACAGGCACCCCATTTTTCTTAACAGCCGCCACAATTTCATCAGACTCTACCTGTAAAACTCTCGGATCCGTAGCTCCCTGTAGAACCATTAAAGGTTTTACGACTCGTTCTGCATGGAACAAAGGAGAGATTTTATGAAGGCGAACAGAATCTACATTTGGATCGCCCATTTCATCATATAAGGCATCTTTGAAAGATTCCCACCAAGGCGGAATACTTTTTAAGGTTCTCAACCAATTGGTCACGCCAAATATATTGACCCCTACATCGAATACTTCTGGTTGATGCACCAAAGCTGCCATCGTCATAAAGCCGCCATATGAACCACCAATAATGCCTATTTTGTCTTTATCTATGTAGTCTAGCGTTTCCAAATATTTTCTACCATAGACACAATCCATTAAATCTTTTTCGCCATGGTTTTTATTATCCATTTGGAAAAATGTTTTTCCATAACCACTGCTACCTCTATTATTAACGGCTAATACCGCATAACCATGATTCACTAAATACTGAATGAGTCCAGAATAATTTTGTCTAGATTGTCCACCTGGACCACCATGTACCCAAACTAGGCCAGGCACTTTATTATTCGCGTTGGCCTGCTTTGGCTTATAATAAATAGCAGGAATTGCTAAGTCATCAAAAGAAGGATAACGAACTACACTTGCTGTTACTAAATCTTCACTATTAATATCAGCACTTAGTGCCTCTGTTAATTTCTTAGGCGCAGCACCTCCAAAGTGATAGGTATACAAATTACTAGGCGAACTAGAACTCCCCACATAAAACCGCATTAAAGATTCATCTCTGGAAATACCCACAGAAGTAATATCTCCATTTTCAAATGCTGGAAAATCTATTGCTTCGCCTGTTGCGGTGTCTATAACTTTGATTACATTTTTGCCATCGTCATTAATGCCTATTATTTGATATTTTCCTTTATGCGAGAAATAGGCATACACAATATCCCATTTATCTTCTAATACATTGTCATGCGTTCCGTCGGTAATATTGTATTTGGCTAGACGCATAAATTCACCACCATCATTAGTCAAGTAATACAGGTCTTCACTATTGGTACTAAAGTCTGCTGCTTGATGAGCTGCTTGGTTCCTATTTATTTGCTTTAATTCCTTTGAATTTAGATCGTATAAAAACAAGTCTGCATCATTGGTATTAATAGATTTACTCAATGCTAGATATTGCTTATTGTTAGAGATGCCATTGAAATCATAAGCTCCATCATTTTGATAAATCAATTGACTGCTAAAGTCTTCTAATTTCATTTCATAAACATCC
>CALJIY010000454.1 GCA_937973945.1 uncultured Saprospiraceae bacterium
TCCAGGTTTCCGGACGCCTTTTGAACTAGAATTATTTCTGACATATTTTGGGGAAGATAATCATGAAATCAAACCTTGGTATCGCTTCAAGAAAGAACAAGAACAAGTGAAAATGAATAGTTTGCAGATGCCGGTGAGAAAGAATAGTTTACAGATTCCTGTAAAGGGAGGTGGATGGTAAGTGAACAATTAAAATTAAAATGCAAATTAAAATTAAAAACAACCCTAAATGACAGGTGATTGTAGTTTTAATTGCTCAATTTATTCTCGCACCATCCCTAAGAATAAAAAGATAGAAAATAATAAAGCCCAGTCTGAATCAAAACCAGACTGGGCTTTATTATTTAGAAGACTATTCAGTAAACTGTGCCAAATACACAACAACCCTTTTTAATAAGGTTAACTGTCAACATCATAGGTTTTGGGTTTGAACCTGCCTTCCAAGGAACGCAGGCAGGCTTGACACTTGAACCCGCCTGCCTGAAGGCATGAACGGGCAGGCTTGAACTTTCTTTACACCATCTTACTACGCTTCACCAAATAGGCCTGCAAAATGGGCTTAAATCCTTCCTGAATATCTGCTTCCACAAAGTCTACTTTATATTGAAGACATTTTATTTTTAATTCCTCTTTAAATGCTTTTATTTGCTTTTGATATTGCTCTTTTACTTGATTGGATTGTAGTCTAACCTGTTCTCCCGTTTCAATATCTACAAATAAATAAGGTCGATTTTTATACTCGAAATCTATCTCATGTTTTTTATCTACTACATGAAAAAGGACCACTTCATGCTTATTATGCTTTAAATGCTGTAGCGCTGAAAATAGCTGATCTGTTCGCTCACTTTGTTCAAACATATCACTGAAGATAATTACTAAAGAGCGTCGATGAATACTTTCAGAAATTTGATGCAATGCTTTAGCTGCGGAAGTAGTCTTATTATCTTCTGGGTTATTGAGTAACTTATCAAGATACGTCAATAATAATCGATAATGAGCAGTACTAGATTTGGCTTTGGTATGGTTTCTTAAATCACTATCAAATACGCTCAATCCAAAAGCATCTCGCTGTTTTTTCAACAAATTCATTAAAGCAGCAGCACCTAAGGCAGAAAATTGCAATTTATTCGCCTCTTGATCTTTAGGAAAATACATTGACGAAGAGGCATCGATTACAATTTGACAGCGCAAATTCGTTTCTTCCTCAAATCGCTTTGTAAATAGCTTATTGGTTCTAGCGTATACCTTCCAGTCTATATTTTTAGTGGGTTCTCCTGGGTTATAGATTCGATGCTCCGCAAATTCTACAGAAAAACCATGAAATGGACTTTTATGTAAACCTATAATGAATCCTTCTACTACTTGCTTGGCTAGTAATTCTAAATTTCCTAGGTCTCTAACTTCAAAATTGTCTAGTAATTTCATGTATTGTGGTGTATTTTTTAGCTTTTAGCTTTTAATTTTTAGCTTCATGCGTTGAGTGAGGCTAATAGCTAAAGGCTAACAGCTATTAAACTAAACGAAAAACCACGCCGAATGTGTCTATAGAGACGGAATAAAAGAAGCCTTTATTTTGATTAAAACAAAATAAAGGCTTCTAATTTAGGCAATAATTGCCGAAATATATGCTATTCGCTAAGCTAAAGCAGCATCAATTTTCTCTGCTAAAGTAGCTTTAGACGTCATACCTACATGCTTATCTACTACTTCACCATCCTTAAGGATAATGATTGTAGGGATACTTCTAACGCCGTATTTCATAGCCGTTTCTGGATTATTATCCACATTCAACTTACCAACAGTCGCTTTTCCAGAATAAGTAGTCGCTAATTCTTCAATGATTGGCGTAATAGCCTTACATGGGCCACACCATTCTGCCCAAAAATCAACAACAGATACCTTGCCACTCTTCAATGCAGATGCATCAAAGTTGCCGTCTGTAAATTCAAATGGACCAGCAGGTACAGCTGCTTCTGCTTCAGCAGGTGCTGCTGGAGTAGCGGTAGCTAAAACTGCTTCAATCTTCTCTGCTAATTTTACCTTAGAAGTTAAACCAACTTGTTTGTCAACAATCTCTCCATCCTTTAGTATTAAAATGGTCGGGATACTTCTTACCCCATAGGAAGCAGCTACTTGTGGATTATTATCTACATTTAATTTGCCTACCTGTACTTTTCCCTCGTACTCTTTTGCTAATTCTTCAATTACAGGAGTTAGCATTTTACAAGGGCCACACCATTCTGCCCAAAAGTCAACCAATGAGATATTACCTGCTGCTAAAGCGGTATCTTTGAAGTTGGAATCTGTGAATTCGAAAGCCATGATTTTATTTTATTGCTTTGATAAATTTGACCTCATTTATTAATAAATAATTCCTAGTTCTTAACCTGATGAGGACATTATAATTATAACTGCAATTCTAACGCCAGAGTAGCATTAAAAGTTTGCAAACTTACGGATTAAGGTATTGTTAAAGTTATTTTTTGTGCTAAACTAGTACAAAAAAGTAGGAAACTGCCAAAAAAGTACTACTTATAGGCTTGGTGACTTTGTTTAAAGCGATTTTTCCTTGAACTATTCAATTATTTAGAAACAAGTCTACTTTTAAAAATAAACACTATATGGTATGAAAGGCACTTCTTTTGGAAAATGGATATGGATCTTCTTAGGTGCATTGAGTTTAATCATTCGCTATACGGTGAGTGCTACTTCCATTGAACAATATTATAGCCGAGGACTATTCTTGTGGGTTAGACGGATCATTGACGCGGGACTGGGTTGGTTGCCTTTTCCATTGATTTATTTGTTCTTTTTCCTATTGATTGTTTGGTTAGTAAGATCTCTTATGAAAACGGACTGGAACAACTTTTTCCAGTGGGGCAGGGTAGGGCAACACTTATTGTCCATAGCTGCTTTTTTAGGCGGTGTGGCTTTTTTCTTTTTTTTCTTATGGGGATTTAATTATGGTAGAATACCTTTCACCAAACAGCTATCCTTAAAATTGGAACCCATTCCAATTGATACCTTGAGGGAGAGATTAAGCTATAAAACAGAAGAATTATTACTGCTTCGGGAGCAAGTGGCTGCACAGCGAGCAACTGCGTTAGACGCTTCTTTTCAACCCGCTAATATGGAGCATTTAATTCGGGAAAGCGTGGTGCAGTCCTTGAAAGAATTGAATTATCCTACCGCAGGTAGGGTAAGAGGACGCGTATTGAAACCTAAAGGGGTCTTCCTAAGATTTAGTTCTGCGGGTTTATATTGGCCTTTCGTAGGGGAGGGAAATATTGATGGGGGCTTGCATGCTTTACAACAACCTTTTACGATGGCCCATGAAATAGCACATGGCTACGGAATCACAAACGAGGGGATTTGTAATTTTATCGCTTATTTGGCTTGTCAAAAATCTAGTAATGCTTTTATTAAATATGCAGGAGCAGTGTCTTATTGGAGATACTTGGCAGGTGCCTATCAACAGCATAAAAACAAAGAATATTGGTCGTTTCGAGATCAATTGCCGAAGGGATTTTTAGCGGATATGGATGCTATCAATAATACGCTACGTCAGTATCCTGATATTATGCCACGGTTCAGAAATTTTGCCTATGATAAATATCTCAAAAGCCAAGGTATTTCAGAAGGCTTGCAGAGTTATAGCCAGATTGTGATGTTGGTGGAGGCATGGGAAAGGAGAGGCGAAAAATCAATATTACGGAGTGCAAATTAGGCATAATGGAACACGGATTTTCCTGTGGAAAATACGCAGATTAATACGGTTACTTTATTATATATGCTCTAGGTCGTGAATAACACGACCTAGAGCATATCTAGCACAGTAACCATTTTTATCTGCGTAAACATCGAAGAGGTTTCCGTGTTCCATTATGTCTATTTTGGAATATGTAATCATCTTATCAAAAACTATCCACTTCTCTATAAGCATCAATCACAGCTTGCTCCCCTTCCTTGTTTTCTCTCGAATTTCCATGCTCCATCCCTAAGATGCCATCAAATCCTCTACTATGGATGTATTTAAAAACATTTTTATAATTGATTTCCCCAGTAGTTGGTTCGTTTCGACCGGGGTTATCACCAATTTGGAAGTAGGCGATTTGATCCCAGCTTTTTTCGATATTGGGTAGTAAATTTCCTTCTTGTATTTGTTGATGATAGATATCAAATAAGATCTTACAAGCGGGACTATTGACAGCCTCACAGATTTGAAATCCTTGCGCAGCTTTTGAAAGAAATAAGCCTGGATGGTTTCTAAAATTCAAAGGTTCTAATACCATTATCAGTTCATGCGGTTCGAGTAGGGCAGAGGCTTGCTTTAATGTTTCAATAACATGGCTGGTTTGATAGCCCATATCTTGCCGAAAATCTTTATAGCCAGGTACGACCGTCATCCATTTAGCATTGACGCGTTTGGCAACTTCTATGGATTCTTTAATTTGATTTAAAAATTCTGTTCGGTACTCCTCTTTTCCGCTTGCTAAATTTGGCTCTTTCCAATATATTTTATGGGCTACAAATACGCCCATGTCTATATTTCTTTTTGCCATAGTAGACGCCATTGCTTCTTGCACTTCAATATCACGGCCTTTCATATTATTATCCTCAAATGCTTGAAAACCTTGATCCGCCATGAAGTTAAGTTGATCAACGGGATCTTCTCCTGCATGGTGTTTAAACATGCCTAAATGAGGCGCATATTTTAATTGGAAAGCGGCTTTTTGTTGAGTCGTTAGGCCTGCCGTAGTAGCAGCGGTACAGGCGGTTGCTGCAAAAGCGGAAGTGGTGGCAACACTGGATTTAAGGAAGTTTCGTCGTTTCATGTTTTGTTTATAGATGGAGGATTTAGAAGTCGGAATGCTGCGCTGTCAACTCCTTAGGTCTGACACCTGACAGTCCTAGAAGGACGGTCTAACCTCTGACTTCTTAAAAAAGAAGTCCCTCAATATAAAACACAATCAGGGAATTGTTTTAATAAACGGTTTCCTTTTTTTATATTTAATACACTCAAAGCAGAGGCGAGTGCATCTGCTAAGGCACAATTGGGCGCACTTATGTTGATGATTTCATTATGGGTTAGCCCTAAGCCTGTTTTAGGATTGATAATGTGCGAATATTTAACACCATTGACATCGAGAAATTTATAGGTGTCTCCGGAACTAGCAATAGCTGAATTAGTTAAATACACCACTAAATCTTGTTCTAGCCTTTTTGACCATTTTTTAGTATCAGGATCAAAAAAATCTAAAGAAGCGGTTCTAGTTTTTCTAGTGAGCATTTTAACCTTCCATCCTTTGGAATCAGGCGGACTCCCCTTGGCATAAATATCTCCACCACCATCTATTAAGGCATTTTGAATACCATGTTCTTGTAAAACTTCCCAAATCGCATCTACTGTATATCCTTTTGCTATACCGCCAAGGTCCAGTCGCATTCCTTCTTTGGTAAGACTTACACTATTGGTTTTATGATCTAGTTTTAGATGTTTATAACACACCTTATCTTTAGCCGCGGACATGGCAGCTTCACCAGGAACAGCTTTTTGTCGAATGGCTCGGCGCCATAGCTTACTCAAAGGACCAATGGTCACATCAAATGCACCTTTGCTCTTTTTGGCAATAGATTGTGCTAAAGATAATACCCTCCATAAATCCTTGCTGACCATGGTCTTTTGACCAGAACCTGCGGTCATTGTTAAACGACTTAATTCACTACTGGGATCATAATCACTCAATATCTTATTCAATGCATCAACCCGATCAAATGCTGCTTGGGCTGCCTGATCTGCTTTTTCTTGATCGGGTGCGTAAAGTGTTAAGCGAAATTCTGTACCCATTTTGGGCTCGCTGTACTCAAATCGGTCTAGCGTTTGGCTATGTAAAATGGTGGAAATAGGTAGAAAAAGAACTATAAAAAGGCAAAGAGGTGTCCAATACCCGATTAGGCTAGGTTTTGTTATTCGTTTCTCATTCATACTGCTAGTGTTATGTGTTGTATCAATCATTTTTAGAAATGAGATACTTTTAGTGTTTCCTTCTAAATAACGTGAGATAGCCCTAAAGATAAGCAGCATTTATATTCGTTGCCAGAAAGAATTCAGTTTGGTCTATTTTTAACTTAATTTTTAGAAAATTAGACTTAGAATAGTTTTTCTATAGTCCATAATATTTCCGAGCATAACCGTTGTTCAAATCATAAATCATACATCCATCATGTAAAAATTAGATGGATGTATTATGATGCATGATTTCTGACCTGCCTGCGTGCCCTGGCAGGCAGGTTTAAAATTTCTGATTTTGCTGCCCTATACCACCTTAGTCACCCCAGGAACAGCCACTGGATAATAGCCATCCGAATTTGGTAGAATAGGAGGATCCGCCTTCCAATCATATTGCTTTGGAGACAAATCAATGTTGGAATTAATTGCATCTTCCCATTCTATAACTTCTCCAGAATACGTAGCCATTCTACCTAGAATAGAGGTCATCGTGCTTTTGGCAGCATTCTCGGCATCTGCATATTTATATTCCCCCTTGGCAATGGCTGCAAATAATAGATTATGTTCTTCTTGATAAGGATTAACATCCTTTTTATCATTATAATTCATAATTTCATGACCGCTTTTTGTCAAGATAACCCCAGGTTTTGGTGCAGACCCATTGGTGCCATGAAAGGCTTCGGTCACCCGACTCATACAGCCTTTAATATGCCGACATTGGCTCATCATACGAGATCCATCTGCATATTCATACTCTAAAAAGTGATGGTCATATATTTCGCCATGGTCTTTTCCATTTCTTACTTCTCGGCCGCCCATGCCATGTGCCCTTACAGGATAGGCTTGCTTAACCCAATTACTGACATCTAGATTGTGGATATGTTGTTCTGTAATATGATCTCCGCAAAGCCAATTAAAATAATACCAATTCCGCATTTGGTATTCCATCTCTGTTTGTCCAATCTGCCGAGGACGTACCCACACGCCTGCACTATTCCAATACACTCTAGACAGGGTAATGTCGCCAATAATGCCCTCTTGTAAAGGCTTGACCCATTGGGTATATATTTTTTGATAGTGTCTTTGTAAACCGACCACTACATTTAGCTTTTTCTCTTTGGCTATTTTCGCCACTTCTAAGACTTTACGCACACCAGGGGCATCTACGGCCACTGGTTTTTCCATGAAAACTTGCTTGTTTTGTTTGATGGCTTCTTCAAAATGCATCGGACGGAAGCCCGGTGGAGTAGCGATTAAGACGACATCCACTAATGGGATTAGTTTTTTATAGCCTTCAAAACCTGCAAACCGATGTTCCACAGGGACATCAATTTTAGAGCGTAGATCTAATGGCTTATCCGTAGACCAATCTTGAAAATCTGGGCTAGTAATTCTTTCATAGCATTTGTCCAGATTGTCTTGAAAAGCATCGCATAGGGCGACTAATTTTACATTTTGACCTGAGGTAAGGGCTTGTACGACGGCACCTGTACCTCGACCACCACAGCCGATTAATCCTATTTTAATCTCGTCGCTTCCATCTATATGAACTTTACTTTTTAAGGTAGGACTTAATATCAAGCCGCCCATGCCTAAGCTAGATCGCTTAACAAATTGGCGACGGTTGATTCCTGTCGATTTTTTTTCGTTTTTCATTTTGCTGATGATTTTTAATAATTAGAGGTAGTTGAACACGAAGTCACAGAGGTACGGAGTAACACTTACTTTCTTTGCTTCTGTGTGTTTACTATTGTGTTATCTCTCGTATAAAGCTAGCAAAATAAAATAGAAAATTATAATCTTTTGATTAGGAATAGGTTAGACGTGTTATTTTAGGGGGGTAACTGTCGTTGGATGTAGGGAAGTCGTGCCGTAGGTACGAAATGTTGGTAGAAAAGAATAATGTTCTTTGATTTCCGTGCCGTAGGTACGGTATGCGGATTACTATTGGTCACATGCCGTACCTATGGCACGGGTAACTTGTACGAGTTATCAGCAATCTGACAGCGCAGCGATCTGACACCTGACAGCGAAAGCGGTCTGACTTCTATCCCATTTATATCACCAACCAATAATTCACTTTCAAGACCAACGATCTATTCTTAGGTCCAAATGTCTCTACCATATAATTATCTGTATACACTAAAAAGACATCCGACATAGGCGCAAAACGCCATTGGAAGCGAGTATTGATATTAAAATTATCAGCTTGCGTATTGTACTGCAAAAAGGTAGTTAAGAATAAATTTCTATTGAAACTAATTTCTACTTTAGGGCTAAAGGCCCAGATAGTAGTCTCCCCATATTCATCAGGGAAACTTAATTGATTGTATTCTACTTCTAATCCGAATACACCCCAAGGTTGGGTTCTGTATCCAAATTCTGTAGAGACTTGATTTAAAGTGCCATTATAAAATCCACCTGTATTTGCTTCTACTTCAAATTGAAATAATTTTCGTTCATCTGATTGATAATTAAAACCAACTCTGTTGTGTTGGTATCTTCCTTTGGGAAGCGGTTCCCCATCCGTAAAAGAAAAAGGAAAACGTAGGTCTGTCTCATTATTTTCGAAGCCGACTCGGAAACTACTTCCATTTTTATATTCCTGTCGATAGCCCACAAAAATGGACCGTTCTACGAATTTGAAGTCAGGATCAAAGGTCCAAAAAGACTCTGTCGAGATAGAATGCCTATTGAGGTAAGTAGAGTTTTCAGGAACAAACTGGAAGTTGACAGGGGCATAAAGGACATTGTATCCAAGACGAATAGTAGTATCTCTTACGGCATCATAATTATTGACTCGATTCACAAATCCTACATCGGCAAAGTAATTGGTGCCTACTTGTGACCAATCAAAAACAGCGTTTAAAATAGTACCAGCATATTCGCCTCCAAAAGAAGTGAAATAATTATCCTTTTTGAATTCTTTGCTAAAACTATGCTGATACCCACCCCAGCCGTTCCACTTACCATCATTGCTTTGGTAATTATATTCTAAGCCTGCATTACGACCATAATCCGTTTCGCTAAATTC
>CALJIY010000455.1 GCA_937973945.1 uncultured Saprospiraceae bacterium
CGTAGCATCGCACCCGTATGAATAATTCTTCCCCAAAAGAAAGTATTGGTGATTGGGTGGTACATGCCGTTTACTGCAAGGGATACATCATTTGCATCGGCCCAAAAGGTTCCAGAAGAAACCGTATTTTTATTGACTTGATCTAGAAAGTTGTCCGAACAACTCATCGGAACTAAGACCAAAGACAACATCGTAATAAAAATGTATTTAGAATACTTTTTCATAATGATATTTATTTTTTCGTTGATACTCTTTTAGAAAAAGCGTACAACTGTTTTAATTTGAAACTGAACAGAGAGTAGAGAACAGAGATCAGAGACAGATTTCGTTTAAAAGTTTAGAAAAATTCCTGTTTTTTTAAACGAAATACCTCTCTGCTCTCGCTTCTCTATTCTAAAACCTGTAAGGTTTTATTTTTGATAAATTCTACAATCCAATCTGCACACCAATAATAAAGCTTCTTGCATTTGGATAAGCCCTTACATCCAAACCTCTACCCAATAATGGATTCACTTGTGAAGGAACACCAAAGAAAGGAGAGTTAGAAGAACGACCACCATTTACAGAAGATATATCTGGATTATACCCCGTATAGCCTGTTAATGTAAATAAGTTTTGGCCTGTTACAAAGATACGTGCATTCCTCATCCAAGAGACCGCATCCATATCTACCGTATAGCCGATTTCAGCTGTACGTAGACGGAAATAAGAACCATCTTCTACAAAGAAAGAAGAAGGCGCACCGTTCTGTGCAGCATCTGAAGTAGTTGTTCTTGGAATATCTGTATTTGTGTTAGACGGTGTCCATGCATTTTTGATATCAGCTATTTTATTACCATCTGCCCAGAAGATATTGTAGTACTTAGTTACGTTATAGATTTCATTTCCTTGAGAACCTTGGAAGAATACGCCAAAATCAAGCGCACCTGCTGCCCCAGAAAAATTCAAGCCATAAATAAAGTCTGGTGTAGGATCTCCTAATACTTTCTGATCGCTACCATTAATCTGTCCGTCTCCATTAATATCTCTTCTAATCAAATCCCCTGGCTGCAAGATTTCTCTTCTACCGGGATCATTTGCTGTGTTTGGATCACTATCAATTGCAGCCTGATCTGCATATACACCTGTTGTTTCAAAACCGAAGAATACCCCTGGTGCTTCTCCTTCTACAAAGCGATTGACTCTTACTAAATCTTCTGATACACTTGGTCCAACTACTGGATTCGGTAATGAAGTAATTTCACTGCTAAAGGTAGATATATTGAATCCTAAATCCCATTTGAAGGCGCTAGAGTTCCCACCATGATAAACGCCTTCTAATTCAAAACCACTATTATTAATCTCTCCAACGTTTTGAATAACTGGCTGACTGAAACCTACACTTGATGGAAGATTTACACCTACCAATACATCAGAAACATCCTTGTTGTAGTATTCCGCAGAGAAAGTAACTTTATCGTCTAACAATCCTACATCAAAACCGATATTAAAGGTCTTAGCAGTCTCCCACTTCAAATCTTCTAATGCTAAAGAAGTCTGCGCATAACCGTTCACAATTTGATCACCAACAGAAGTTGGAGAAGTTAAATTAAAGACAGATTGGAAAGCATAATCAGGAATATTTTGAGAACCCAATTCGCCATATCCAACTCTGAATTTTAAGCTATTAATAGAACTGTTGTTCCAGAAAGGCTCACTACTAATTTTCCAACCAAAGGAAACAGAAGGGAAATAACCTACTCTAAAATCCCTAGCGAATTTAGAAGACTCATCTCTTCTAAGCGTTGCAGAGAATAAATACTTATTATCGTGTACATAGTTAACTCGACCAAAAGCAGAGCTTAAAGTACTCACATTATTGAAACCAATTAAGGCTTGTACATCACTTGGATTCGCTGCACCTAATACTCTAATATCATTATTCGGTAAACCTTGTACATAAGCACCACTAGTATTCACATCTACTTTTTGTCTAGTCAAACCAACCACTACATCTAATCGACTAGTTCCTAAATCCTGACCATAACTTAACGTTGGCTCTATTAAGGTAAGGAATGTTTCCGAGTTAAAGTTAGTTAAATCATTTTGCTCGTTAACGTTTGTTACCGCATCAGAAGAACTCATGAAGAAAGTAGGTTGGAAAGCAAAGACTTTAGAATCACGCTTATCTGCACCTAAGTTTATTTTTGCTGTTAGACCGTCAACTATTTCATAAGAAAAATTAAGGTTTCCGAAAATAGCAGTTGTCTTATTGGAGTTTTCATTCAAGGTAGCTAAACCGTACTCATTCCATCCACCAAAACCATGCTTATCAAAACTAGGTGCTTCGAAACCACCATCATTTTCTGGAACATTTTGTCTTAAGATGGGCGCCTCTGACGAGCCGTTAATACCAAAGAAATTGTTCGTTTCTAAATCTGTTTGAGCCACAGATAAAGATTGTTGTACTTTCAATTTACCTACTGTAAAATCACCGTTTGCTCTGAAGTTATATCTTTCAAATCCTGATGCCACTAAAATACCATCTTGGTTATAATAGTTACCAGAAAGGAAATAGTTAGAGTTTTCTCCACCACCAGAAACAGATAAACCATAATCATGGATTGCTCCTGAATTCAATGCTAAATCTTGCCAGTCTGTAGATACGCCTTCATCTGCTAATACGAACCCAGTCCCATCATTTGCTTCCCTTTGATTTCGGTAAGCCACAAACTCCGAACCATTCAAAAAATCCAACATCTTACTAGGACTTTCTGTACCTGTTCTTAAATCAAAATTGATTTGTGGTGCGCCTGACTTTCCTCTTTTTGTAGAAATAATGACCACCCCATTAGCCGCACGAGACCC
>CALJIY010000456.1 GCA_937973945.1 uncultured Saprospiraceae bacterium
AATACCCATGTGATCTATCGTTCCTTTCAGTTAAGAGATAGTATTTTGTATACGAAACGGTATAATTCCGATTTTAAATCGATTATTGAAAAAAAGATCAAGTTCCAAAATAATCAAATGATTTTGATGGAAGAAATACGAATCAATCCTGATAGAGATACTTTTGAAGTGACTATAACAAAACCAGTACATATCAATTGGGCAGCTAATAGAGCGGAAAGCGAGAAGACTATTCACTACAACTGGGGGGAGGTAAATTTTATTAATAAACAGATAGCATTAAGAGATACTACGGTCCTCGGACTTCCTGCAAAGCTCATTATTGATGAAGGTGTACTCACACAAATTTCTTCCGCTGATACTTCCAACTTCACCTACCTTAGCAAAGGTCTTTATGTAAAAGGATTAGGTTTATATAGTGATGAATTCAGTTTAGAGCAGGAAAAAAATTGGGCAGAATTAATAGAACAAATTCCATTAGAAACATTCCATGAATTAGCCAACCAAGAGCGGTATCGAGTAGCCTATATTGATCCTAAGGATGCATTGGATCAGGATCAGCATTTTCAGACCTGTAATTCAATACATCGTATTTACGACTATTATAATGGGCAAGAAATTATTTACTATAAAGGCGGAAAAAAAGGAATTTTGGAAACGGTCAATGAACTACTCAATACAGAAAAAATAAACAAGGAATCTGGATATTTGACTTTCCGTTTCGTTGTCAACTGTAAAGGAGAAGTGGGTCGAATTGTTACAGAAGAGGCAGATTTAGATTTTCAAAGAAAGCAATTTAATGACCTAACTCGTCAACACTTTTATCAGATTTTTCAAAATCTACAAGACTGGATTCCTATAAAAAATAGAAATAAAGAGTTTGTGGATGCCTATTACTACCTTACTTTTAAATTAAAAGATGGGGAATTGATCGAATTATTACCTTAGTAACGACGAAATAATAAATTGGTCATCTGGACGAGAAGGTTTTATTCTCAGTTTTTCTTAAAAAATCCTTGCATAGCATAGCTACGGAAGTATTTTTTAAGAGAAAATGAGGATGAAAGAGCGAACCCGTAGGGTGAATGTCCAGTGGACATTCAAGCGAATGAACCGCTAGCGGATTGGATGCTCAGATTCCGTCCTAGATGTTCAAGTTATTGTTTTGTCGTTACTTAGATGGCTTTTGATTAAATGGAAGAATTTTCTAAAATTTTAACGAAATCCATCTCTGTTCTCTATTCTCTGATCTCTGTTCTAAACATAATCAGCATATGAATTTTTTAGAAGAACTAAAATGGAGAGGGATGTTGCATAATGCAACACCAGGCATTGAGCAAGAATTAGCGAGTGGTATGAAAAGAGCCTACATAGGCTTTGATCCAACAGCTCCATCGATGACGATTGGTAATTTAGTGCAAATAATGATTTTAAAGCTTTATCAGCTATCGGGCCACCAGCCAGTAGTCTTGATGGGCGGTGCTACAGGTAGAGTAGGGGACCCTAGTTTTAAATCAGAGGAACGTTCTTTAAAATCTTTTGATGAGTTAGATAACAACTTAGCACATCAGGTTAAGCAATTTCATAAATTTTTAGATTTTGAGAACGGAGATAATAAAGCACTCCTAGTGAATAACCTAGATTTTTATAAGGATATGAATGTCCTTGATTTTCTAAGAGACGTGGGGAAGACCGTTACCGTTAATTATATGAACTCTAAAGAATCTGTTCAAAAGAGAATTGAAACAGGTTTGTCTTTTACGGAATATAGCTACCAACTATTGCAAGGATATGATTTTCAGCGTTTATATGAGGATAAAAACGTCATCATGCAAATGGGTGGCTCTGATCAATGGGGGAACATTACCACGGGTACGACTTTTATTAGAAAGAATTTAGGAAAGTCAGCTTATGCATTGACTACGCCCTTATTGACCAAGTCAGATGGCTCTAAATTTGGTAAGTCAGAATCAGGGAATATCTGGTTAGATCCAGAAAAGACGTCTCCATACAAATTTTACCAATTTTGGTTAAATGCAGATGATCAGGATTTACCCGTTTTCTTACGTTACTTTACTTTAAAGTCCAAGGAAGAGGTGGAGGCCTTAGAGAGAGAGCATGCAGACAATCCGAATGCTATCAAACGAATATTGGCGGAGGAATTAACCATAAGAGTACATTCTCAAGAAGATTTTGATTCTGTCCAGTTGGTTTCAGAGTTATTATTTAATAAAAAAGCAACGAAGGAGACCTTAATGAAAATGGATGCTCGTTCTTTGGAAACGGTAGCGATGGAGATACCAAGTTCCACCGTTTCAAAAGATTTAATCGCTCAAGGGATCAACATACTTGATTTGCTCTCGGAAGAAACCAATATTTTAAATTCTAAAGGTGAAGCCAGACGAGCTATTAAAGGAAATGCGGTGTCTATCAATAAAGATAAAGTGAGTTCTCATGAAGCTATAGTGAATCAGGATGCGCTCCTGCATGGAAGATACATCATGCTGGAAAATGGGAAGAAGAATAAATTAATGGTGATTGCAGAATAGTATTCAAGGGGCAGGCTGAGGGATAATGTTGTTGATAGGATACTTACCAAGTTTTTAAAACTTGGTAAGTCTTGCTTCTCAATAAGATAAACTACGTAAAACCCTAAACATGTAATTATTATGGATATAGAAACATTCCACACTTATTGTTTGTCTAAAAAAGGCGTCGAAGAAACCTTCCCTTTTGATGAAGTCACTATGGTCCTTAAGGTAATGGGGAAGATGTTTGCTGCAACAAGTTTAAAAGAAGAAACCTTCAGAGTTAATTTAAAATGCGATCCAGAAAAAGCATTAGAATTAAGAGAGGAATACCCTTCCATTATTCCAGGCTGGCATATGAATAAAAAACATTGGAATACCGTCTATTTTGAAGATGGTTTGGAAGATTCTTTGTTGATAGAATTAATTGACCATTCCTATGATTTAGTAGTGAAAGGTTTAAAGAAGAAAGATCGGGAATTGTTGGCAGCTATGTAAATTTAGACTATTACTTCAAATTCCGCTTTCTCTAAAGAGGTACCATAACTATATTTTGCACGAATAGTAGAAGAAGCACCCGCTTCCAAATGAACAGTTTCGTGCAATTTCAAAACAGTTGGCGGCATTAAACTATCTGTTCCCGTAAAATTGATACCTTCAGCTAATTGAACGAATGAATTCATATAGACACAATTGGCTTTCCCACTTAAAAGATGTTTGGTCTTCACTTTTTTCTTAACGGTATATCTGGAAGCGGTATATAAATTGGTTGTATTAAGTACTACTTGCGTACTCAATAATTCTGGCCAATGTCGAGTAAATAGCAAAGGATAATGGGTATGTCCTTGATTGAAAGTAGCATTCCCCAATTGCACTAGATTATGAATCTTTTCAGGAATTAACTTACCATTAGGTTTCAGGAATTTCCGTAAGTGTTTGAAGATTTGTACTTGGAATTCATTAGCACAGAAAATACTCATTAACTCACCAATCACAAAATCTACTTTTTCTGGTAACTGAACTTTCATCGCATCCCCTACGATTAATTCTACCTTATTCGCCCAGCCATTCCGATCTAATTCTGCTTTGATAAAGTCAATAATATTGGGATTATTTTCAATTAAATAAGCCTTTTTAACGAAAGGCAAATAGTGTTTTGTTAAAGCTAATCGACCAACCCCTGCTTCACAAACTATTGCGTCTTGTAGATTATTATAATGTTGAAAGGCTCGTTGGAAGGCACCCACTCTTAGTTGATCAGTTTCCATGATTTTGTAATAGATCTCTGGAAATCCGTAATGCTTTACATCGAATGTTTGGGCGTCGAGCAAAGCATATCTTAGCTCCTCAAAATTGTCTATTATTCTGTGGTATAGTTCTTCTTGTTTCATATTGATTTTTAAAGAATTTCTACACTAAATCTCCTCCTTGCTCCATCCAATCTATCATGCCTCCTCTTAAATTGAACACCTTGTCTGCGTCGAAACCACCATTTTTCATCAAGGTACATACACGGATGCTTCTCCTTCCTGATCGGCAATACACTAAACTAATTTTGGATTTATCCAATTGCTCTATCTTTTCCCAGAATTCCTCTTCGAAGTAATTAATGTGGATCGCATCCTTAATATGCATGGTTTCAAATTCTTGTTCAGTACGAACGTCTATAATCTGCACATTCTCTGCTGTTATTTTTGCTTTAAATTCGTTTACATCCAAGTTATTTAATTGGGCTTGTAATAAGCGCCATCTTGGAGTTTTGCATGCATTATCTTTTGACATTGGAATAAATTAAAAAAAATATTGTTCAAATGGGAAAGAATAAGCTCGGAAATCAGTCACATTTAAAATTTTAGAATAAATAATTATTTTAATACAATACAAATTTAACCACTTTCGAAATAGCTATACAAAGTTAGAAATAAAAATACATAGTAGAAGAATAATATTTATAAATTACTGAATAACAAAAAAACACTTAGTCATCTAAACATTTCCCTAGCCTCTGTTCAACTTTCTTTAAATAAAGTAGAACACTCCTTGTTGTTAAGATAGTGTTTTTTTAGGAGCAAAACCTGCAAAAAAAACATATTAACAGCCGTCACAATATCCTACAAACCTATTAGTAATCAAGAGACATTATTAGTAAATTGAATTTTTATTATTAATATATAAATTGTAGTATAATTAATAGTTGATGCTATATTTTATATTTTACTAATTGATAAGCCTGCCTTTAAACCCTTTACCGAAATTAAGTTTACATAACTATTCCACATACGTTATTGACATCCTTGTTACTAACACTATGAGAATATTGCCTTAAAAATGAAATTTATGCTTAAACCAATTAAGCATCTTTTACTGTGGAAAGTATCGGTGTGTCTGTTGCTGTTAATGCTATCGGTATCCGTATCGGGTCAAAGTGGTTTTATTGATTTAGATATATCCATTGATCATCCAACAGATTGTGTAGTAAAAGATGGTAAAATTGTTATCACACCACTAAATGGGACACCTCCTTATCAATACAGTATTGATGGTGGTGCAACATTTGTCAACAATGCTGACTTTTCAAGTTTAAGTATCGGAAGTTATATTATTAGTGTGAAAGATGCTAATAATGAAATTTCTTCTTTTAAGTTTGTTCAGCTATTTACAGAAGATTCTCCAAGATTAAATGGTGTTGCTGTTCATCACCCTGAAAAGTGTGGAGAAGGAGGTGCATTCAATATTATTGCAACAGGTGGACATGGTCCTTTAATTTACAGTATTGATGGTGGCGTAAGTTTTCATTTAGATAGCCGCTTCGAAAATGTAAATGCAGGCACTTATAATATTATCGTTGCTAATGCTGATCAGACTTGTCTAACATATTATCCACCCATTAACTTTCAACCTATAGAACCTACCCGTTTCATCTCTGGAACGACGAATGTCTCTTCCCCAACTTGTAAAGATGCGAATGGGCAGATTGAAATAATAGTAGGAGGAAATCTCAATGATTTTGAGTTTAGTATTGATAGAGGAAATTCCTTCCAAAAAAGTAATATCTTCTCGGGTTTAACCGCAGGAAATTATAGTGTAATAGCTCGACATATAGGTTTAAATTGTCAAAAAGAAATTGATATTGTCAATTTAACAGCTACGCCATGTCCATTGCTCCCGTGCGATCAGTTGATAGAAAATACTACATTTAGTGTCCCTGGATGTGATGAAGCTATGGAGTATTGTATTAATATTCCATTAACTGCTATTGGGGAATATACCATCAATATTAATGGACAACGATATGATCCAGCCATTCTGCTTGCTTGTAGAAAAGATACAACTTTAGCTGCTTTTTTACTTTCACCAGGTACGCACTTTATTAATATTGTCAAAAATGATGGGACTTGTACAACGACCGCCACAGTACAAGTAAATTGTGAATTTGACGGTAATCAAGATTGTAATTATATCAATGATATTTCTGTGTCGGTAAGTACGCCAACGGAGCGATATTCTTACTGTTTAAATATTCCATTGAAAAACTATTATGACTATGAAGTACTAGTCAATGGCGCAGTAGCGGAAGGATTACATGCCTGTAAAAGAGATACGACTTTATCAGCAATATATCTATCTAAAGGAGTTTACGATATTAGTATTGTACATCCAGGACAATGTCAGGACCAAGCCACGGTAAGAGTGAGTTGTGCCTATGATCCGACTAGTCCAGACTATTGTGCTGCTTTGTTACAAGATCAGAGAGTAGCATTAGATACGCATTCTGAAACAAAAAATTATTGTCTCAATTTTCCGATATCGGAAGTAGATAAGTTTACGATTCGGATTAACGGATTTGCGCCAATACAACCAGTCGTGCCATGCGATGATGATCCAAGTTTGGCGGCGTTACGTTTTGAACATGGGACCTATCAGATAGAGTTGTATCATGAAAATGGTATTTGTTCTGATTCTGCAACTGTTCAGTTTTATACGCCCTACCAACCAGAAAATCCTGAGTATTGCGCGGGGCTAATTGAAGATAGAGTTTTGGAATTGGAGCAGTATAATGAAGAACATTATTACTGTCTGGATATTCCATTAGCACATATTGATGATTTTGAAATAAATGTAAATGGGGCGCCTTATACCCAAGAGCTATTAGTTTGTAGAGAAGATCCAACTTTAGCTGGGCTTTTATTTGAAAAAGGTACTTATCATATTACCATTAATCATAAGAATGGCATCTGTAAGGATGAGGCAACGGTACAATTAACTTGTCCTTTTGATCCAACTGACCCTGAGTATTGCGCTTCAATTCTGGAGAATACGATCGTGGAATTAACGGAAGTTGGGGGAACGATTCCAATTTGTTTAAACATTCCACTAACAGCAATAGCTGATTATGACATCACGATCAATGGCCAAATACCTACGCAGGAGTTGGCTGTTTGTCAGACGAATAACCTATTAGCAGCCTATATATTCAGCGAAGGAACGTATCAAATTATTGCGAGTCATAAAGATGGTATTTGTACAGATGAAGCTACTTTTAGAGTTGATAATCCTTTTGATCCAGAGGATGCAGATTTCTGTAGTAGGTTAATTAGTGATGCGGTAATCGAAGTAGCGGATAGCACAGCAACCACTCCATTTTGTTTGAACATACCAATTGATGAGCTGCCAAATTTTGTCATAATAGTTAATGATGTAGACGTTAGTTTAGAGGCTATTACTTGTGACAATGGAGGGGCTTTAGCTGCGATCAATTTAGGCTTTGGGATGAATGATATTCGTATTGTACACGCCAATAATATCTGTAAAGACCAAGCAAATGTTTTGGTGACGACTCCTATGGAATTTGATCCATTGGATTCTATCACTTGTAATAACCTAATAGGAGATTCTGTTTTTGAATTAGGAGAAGCCTCAGACACACATCCATTCTGTTTAAATATTCCAATGATGGAAGCGGCTAATTTTGTCGTTACGGTAAATGGGCAGGTAACGGCTGTAGAAGCATGTGAGACGAATATGATGTTAGCAGGTATTCGTTTACCAGAAGGTACGCATCAAGTGGAATTAAATCACAGCAATGGAACGTGTCGAGACCAAGCGACAATTAGAATTATCGATGAATATAGACCAGATGATTCTACTTTTTGTTCAACCCTGATAGATAATGGTGCCTTTATTTTAGTGGATTCGGGAGGTGTGCTTAACTATTGTCTAAATATACCAGAATCGGATATTTCTAATTTTACTATTACGATCTTAAAGGAAGGAGTGGCCTATGCGCCAGAAATGATTAGTTGTGTATCAACTCCTGCTTCCATGGCATTAGCTTTAAGTGCAGGTACTTATGAAATTTATTTAAATCATGATAATGGTATTTGTAATGACACAGCAATGGTGGTCGTAGAAGATCCAGTCCCAGAACCGGTTGCCCTAGATGATTGTTTAAATATTTTAAGAAAGAACGAGATCATAGACATAAGAGATTGTGATAGTACTTCCACAACGGATTATTGTTTAGAATTTCCAGATAACAATCAACTCCAACTAAGTTTTAATGGAACCGTATTGACAACGCTCCCATCCTGCGTTAGTGCAGTTGAAACAGGCTTAGCACTACCGCCAGGGATGCATACATTGATCCTATCAAGTGACTCTACGGGCTGTACTGACACAGCAAATATCATGGTCAGATGTTTCCCTGAGACATTAGCTAATTTTGCGGATACGGTACGCTTTAATGAAACTAGTATTTATTGCATTGATGATACCTTACTAGCAGGAGGAATTGATACCATGTATAATGCCTGCCCAGAAAAATCAGGTAATATTGTAAATTTCTTTGTAGAAGATGGCTCTACTTGTATTGTTTATGATAGTGGCGATCAACCAGGGGTAGAAGAAGCTTGTATTATTATCTGTAATGAAGCGGGCAAATGCGGGACCGTCTATATGACTGTAACCGTTTTACCTGAACCAATAATTACATTTTCTGATACTGTATTACTGAATGAAACAGATACTTTTTGTATTGATACGAGTATGTTGGATGGAACGATCGTCAGCATAACCAATACTTGTCCAGAGGAAAGTGGTGAAGCGGTACAATTTAACCTATTAGACAGTCTCTATTGTGTAAGTTATACTGGGCTGGCCGTTGGGGTAGAAAAAGCATGTATTAGAGTATGTGATGATAATGACCAATGTTTTACAACAGAAATCACTATTGTCTCAGAGGAAAAAACGATCCCTTTTAGGGATACCATAGGACTGAACGAAACGGATACTTTTTGTATAGATACCAGCCAATTAGCTGGAACCATTGTCAGTATCATGAATACTTGCCCTGAGGAAGGTGGAGAGGCTGTATTGTTTGAAATATTAGATAGCCTCTACTGTGTGAGCTATACTGGCTTAGAAGTAGGCACAGAGAAAGCATGTATTAGAGTATGTGATGATAACGGCGACTGTTTTGTCACTGAAATTACGATTGTAGCAGAAGACGAACGCCTTTCTTTTGAAGAAACCATTTTATTAGATTCTGCAGGTGTTTTCTGTCCAGATACTACCTTGTTATCAGGAAATATCGTAAGTGTGAAAAATACTTGTCCTGAACAGGCAGAAGACTTTGTAGCCTTTACAATTGACTCACTGAACTGTGTCAAATATGAAGGCCTGAAGGTCGGTACAGGAAAAGCATGTATCGAAGTATGTGACGATACCGACGAATGTGTGACGATTGATGTAACGATTCATGTAGAAGAAGATACTTTAAAAGCACCGATTGCTGTACCAGATATAGATACCGTACAACAAGCACAAATGGCTATATTAAATCCACTTAGCAATGATACCTTATGTTCCGATTCTGTCGTCGTGACCATAGCAGCCATGCCTGCTAACGGAACAGTAACTGTTAATCCAGATGGAACAATTACTTATATTCCAATGACGGAATTTTGTGATGATGAAGATCTCTTTATGTATCAGGTTTGTAATGAAACTGGTTGTGATACCGCTCGTGTTAAAGTATTTGTAGAATGTAGTGTCATTGAAATATTTCCAGCATTTTCTCCAAATGGAGATGGCATCAATGATGTCTTTATGATTGATGGGCTAGAAGGTTTTCCTAACCATGTATTGCAAGTATTTGATAGAAGAGGTACTAGAGTGTTATATGCTAGACCTTATGAAAATGATTGGGGTGGTACATGGGATGGTAAAGATTTACCAGATGGCATCTACTTTTATACGCTCGATGATGGAGCTGGTGGGATGTATTCAGGGTATTTGAATTTGCGGCGATAGCAAGGTCTATTTGTAGAATCAGATTTAACCAGACTTGGTAATTTTTTGAAACTTCCCAAGTCTTACTGCGGATAATCGCTAGGCGTTAACCCATTATTAATAAGCAATTTTAAAAACTCTTTTGAGTAAAAAAAAGGGCGCAAAGATTAGATTCTTTGCGCCTTTTCTCGTTTAAGCTGTACGTTTCATCCGACCACTGGAACAGGCTGACCGTTAATGTGTTTTTCGTAATCACCAAATTTATTTGGTAGGTTTAAAAACTAATAATCATAGAATTATATAGAGCCTGCCAAATAAATTTGGCGGCTACGTATGACTCAAAGTCATCAACGGTCAGCCTGTGGAAGTGATCGGATGAATTAATTCACTATCCTAATTTTACACCTACCAATTAATATCTTCCTCATCCTCCACATTCAAGCGCATATCAATTTGTCGTTTCTGCAAATCCGCACCAGTAATCGTCACACTCACTGTATCGCCCATTTTATATTCCTTACCCGTTCGATTACCTGTAGCTTTTAAGCGACCTTCCGCAACAGTGAAGGATTCGCCCAAAGTATCAAAGCTAACCATCCCTTCACACTTGCTCACTTTTAACTCAATAAACAAGCCTCGATCAATAATACCAGAGATAATCCCTTCGAAGGTTTCGCCAACATTTTTTTCAATATATTCGACCTGCTTATATTTGATAGACTCTCTTTCTGAGTCCATCGCTTTCCGTTCTTGGAAAGAGATATGTCGACATTGATCTTCTAGTTCGTCTTTATTGACCCGGTAATTTTTACCACTCAATACCTTATGTAAAATGCGGTGGCATAGTACATCAGAATACCGTCGAATAGGGGAGGTGAAGTGGGAATAAAAATCAAAGGCTAAACCATAGTGGCCGATGTTTTCAGAAGTATATTCTGCTTTTGACATGGTCCGGATAGCGATCGGTTGTAGCATTTTTACGGTATCGTTATCATCTGCCATATCACTAAGATCATTATAACTTTTAGCGATTTGCTCAGGTGTATCTACTTTCATTTTGATCCCTAATTCTAAGGCAAAACGAGCAAACTCTGCTACTTTGTCAGGATTCGGTTCATCATGTACTCGGTAGATGAAAGGTATTTCTGGCTTCTCTTTATTGGCGACAAATTTGGCGACCTCTTTATTCGCCAATAGCATAAAGTCTTCAATTAACAAGTGCGCTTCCTTCCGTACTTTTACATAAACGTCTATAGGCACGGCATTTTCATCTAACTTAAACTTCACTTCCTCTGTCTCGAAATTAATAGCGCCATTTTTGAATTTGGCTTTTCTTAATTTCTTAGCAATGCGATTCATTGCTTTTAACTCCTCTGCCATATCACCTTCGCCTGCTTCTATCACTTCCT
>CALJIY010000457.1 GCA_937973945.1 uncultured Saprospiraceae bacterium
CCTGATTACGGTTCGTCATTTATTACAACAGACTTCTGGTATCGAAGCTTATGCTAATAAAAAAGAAGCATTTCCAAGGGAACACTATAGCAGTTTACAAGCGGCCATGCAGGTATTTGCGAATAGACCTTTAGCTTTTGAGCCAGGTACACAGTATGCCTACACGACCTACGGCTATGTTGTATTGGGTGCTATTATAGAGCAGGTTGCTGGACAATCCTATGAAGCCTATATGCAAGAAAATATTTGGTCTGTTGCAAATATGCCAAATACCTCATTAGAAAAGAGAGGAACGACTTATGCTAATAAATCAAACTTGTATAAGAAGTTTTGGGGCGTTTTTATGAAAAGTAAATCGACTGACTTAAGTTTAAAATATCCTGGTGGGGGCATTCAATCTACTGTTGAAGATTTGCTACACTTTGGTGAGGCCATTTTAGATCATAAACTAGTTAAAAAAGAGACCTTGGACATGATGGTTGCCGATCCAAAAATCAGAAAACAAGGGAATGGCTATGGTATGGGCTGGTACCTATACGGTGTGCATCCTGACTATGGATTAGCTTTTGGTCATAGTGGTGGGCAGTCAGGTTGTAATTCACAATTATTTATCTGGCCTGAGAAAGGAACAGTGGCAGTAGTATTGGCGAATACTTCTGGTTCGGTTCCGTTAATTGGTCCTTTGACTTTTGAATTGGGTAAATTGGGGCTGGCGCTTTAAGTTTTCAACTTCAATCTCAACTTAAAACTCAAAACTGGACTTTCCTCCTTGCACATGTCAGCGTCATGATTTGAAGTTGGTGTTGAAGTTGAAATTGGATTTGTCATTCAATAAAATAATTCTATATGAAAAAGTTAGATCAAATTTCAAAACTAGTCGTATTTTTAATATTTGCTATTAGCTATGTCAAAGCTAGTGCTCAAGAAACACCTACTATCTTACTAGAAGAACGCTTTCCAATAAATCAAGACCATCCTTACTTTGAAACCTTTAAGAAAGAAGAAGCAAAACGAGGAATAGCCTATATTTACTATGCCAATCTTAGTTGTGCGGAAAATAGTCGACAGGAGCGTGGCGGCCCATTAGTAACTAATAAAAGAGATGAAAATTCGCTTATCTTTACTTTACAGTATGACAATCGAGTGGTGTATGATACACTTCAAAATTGTGTTCACCTAAAAGGAGCGGAAGAGATGGGGCTATTTGGCAGTATCAGAAATTGGGCAACAAGTTTGTTTACTAGTGATTGGAATCACAATAAGAATTTTCATACAATAAAGGGTAAATTGCCGCCAGTAGTTAAGCAGACTTGGGTGGAGCAAAGGGATCGTCAAATAGCAACGCCAATTGGGATAGAATTATTAGAAGAAGCAATGGTCAGGATTGATATTAAGACATTAGACAACCAATTGGTAACGACCGTTCATCAGGCTAGATTATCCAAAGGAATTCATGAATTTACTTGGGTTCATCATAATGTATCCAAAGGATATTACTTACTAGAATATACGGTAGATGGAGCATCTAGGCGCCAAGAAATTCGAGTGAAAAATTAATACCAAACAAATATGCACTTTAACAAAAAGTATTTCTTCTTCTCTTGCCTTTTATTTCTAATAGAAGTAGGGATTGCTCTTTTTGTAAATGATGCCATCATTCGTCCATATGGAGGCGACTTTTTAGCAGTCATTTTACTGTATTATATAGTCCGTACCTTTTTTGATATTGCCGTTTATAAAGTAGCCATTGGCGTACTCCTTTTTTCTTATTTAGTAGAAGTATTGCAGTATTTTCAGATTGTCAATCTATTAGGTCTAAACGGCAATCGATCCGCCGAAGTTATTATTGGAACGAGTTTTAGTTGGGGCGATATAATCGCTTATACTTTAGGAATTATGTTAGTTTATTGGGTGGATAAGTAGCATTTTAGAGTACTAATTCATAGGACTAATAATTTTCTGAAAAGCAGTTTTCTCTTCGGCACAAATTGGACAGGCATAGTCAATGAGTAAAGTTTTAAAAGGCGTATTAGCTGCTATATTTTGTGCTGGGTCACCATATTGCTCATCATAAATAGTCAGGCAGGTAGGACATTGATGCACTTCTGTTTCGATAGATTTTTGTTTGACCATATCTTCAATCGCTACTTCAGAAATTGTAGGCGTAGTACTCAATTGGTCAAAAAATAAACGACTCAATTCCATTAATAAACTAGGGAGTTCTAACTTATCTACATCTTGTGCGTAGGTGAGGTATTGTAAAGTGTTGGGGTCAAAATTTTTGGCATGGAGTACATTATAGGTAGGTCGAATATCGAATTCTTGGATTGCTTTGGGTTTAGGATTTTCTTCAATAACTATCGCAGTAAAGTTTTTGCTATAGGGGCTACTTATTCCAAAAGTTAAGCCGTACGTACTGATGTCATTTTGGTCAAAATTACGGACAATAAATCGCTTTAAATCTAAGGCGTTTTTATCTCCTACAGGCAAATGCCAATTCAATTCCAACAAAGAATGACGAACATTGATCCCAAATTTGCCTAATAGTTTTTCCCATTTTAATTTATAAGATTCATGTATTCCTTTGACGATAAAAGACTTCCAAGGAGTAATACAAATTTTTCCAATTTTACATTCCAAACATAAATCACAAACCGCTTTCAGAAAAGGTAGATCATAATTATTATTTCGCCAATATAGTCCCAACCAATAATTATTATCCATCGCTGTCCGATTCATTCCCTCATAATATGGAAACATAACAAAGGGTATTTCTAGCTTTTTATCAATTGTTCGGTTATTTCGGGTATCTATTAATTTATTAACTGTTTCAAAAATAATTGCTGCCTCTTGTAGGTCTAAGCAATGTTTTTCTATCATCGCACTTACCTTTCCTATGTCCCAAGTATATATCAAAACAGGGTAACGTTGGTGCTTAGGCCAATCGGGTAATTTCAGATACAAATACCAATAATCTTCGTGATGGGAGGCGATAAAATTTAAATGGCCTGTAAACAAAGGAACTAGGCGCTGTTTGGGATCGGTTATGTTTATTTCTAAGATCGATTTATTTCTAAACTGTTCTAAAATATATAAATAAGTCGCACTTCCGACCCATGGTGTAGTCGGCAAAATGTCTGATACAAGATAAGAACAGGAAATATTTTGATACTTTCTTTCAGGTAGCGCTTCTATATCAATATTAGGAAATTGCGTCAATTTTTCAGCATGTCCTTCTTTATAAGGAAAAACGATATCCTGCCTTGACCCAAAGCTTAAAGAGCTTAAATCTAATTCTTCCAATAAAGCAATAATTTGCTTGAGTTCACTTGGCGATAAGACACCCCCTTTAATTAAAACGCGCTGTAAGTTATTTTTTGCAATCATATCATTTGACTCTTCTTTTTCCATTG
>CALJIY010000458.1 GCA_937973945.1 uncultured Saprospiraceae bacterium
CACACGTTTATCTAGAAAAAGAGCAGAATTTGTAAGAGACTATTTAGTGGGTAATGGTTTGGGCGTTAAGCGAATGAATGCAAAAGGATTTGGCCCAGATAAGCCAATTGCGACAAACGATACGGATGCTGGTAAAGCGAAAAACCGTAGAGTTGAAGTAACACTTCGATAAACGCATTAATTGCTTTGTAATATCAGTCGATATTACAAAGCAATTCTTGTTTGAAACCAATTTTAAAAAAAATAAAAATATATAATTATGTTATCATCATTTTGGTGTTGGTTACTTCCATTAATTGCCATGTTAGGTGCAGCCCTTTGGGGTGGATGGATTGGTTGGCTTTTGCGAAAAGCAAAAGTATTATTCTGGAAAGGCGAGTCTGACAAACATCAAACGGCCTATAGTACCTTGAAAACGGACTATGATGGCTATTTAACAAAATATAATACCCTTAGCTCTGATTATTCTGTTGCTGACCAAGAGCGGATTGCGCTTAGAGGAGACGTGAATGATTGGAAAATGAAATGGGAAAATCAATCTGCTGAATTGGCTGATTGGAGAACTAAATATGACGGTATTAATAATACTTATTTAGGTTTTAAATCTGATGCAGAGAAAAAGGAGAAAGATTGGAAATTCAAGTGGGAGACTAGCCAAAAAGAATTAGAAAAAACTAAATCTGACTGGAATTTAAAGTGGACGACCTGGAAGAAAGAGAAAGACCAGTTAGTCGCAGAGAAGGAAAAAGTAAATTCTGACTGGAACTTGAAGTGGACAACGTGGAAGAAAGAGAAAGATCAGTTGGTTGCAGATAAGGAAAAAGTATCTTCTGATTGGAACTTGAAGTGGACAACATGGCAGAAAGAGAAGGCAGAATTAGAAACGGCTAGAGAAGTAGCAATAGCAGAGAAAGATCAAGTATCTTCTGATTGGAACTTAAAGTGGACAACGTGGCAAAAAGAGAAGGAAGAATTAGTTGCGGAGAAAGAGAAAGTAGCATCTGACTGGAACTTCAAATGGACAGGCTGGCAAAAAGAGAAGGAAGAATTAGTTGCAGAGAAAGAGAAAGTAGAATCTGACTGGAACTTCAAGTGGACAGGCTGGCAGAAAGAGAAAGAAGAATTAGTTGCGGAGAAAGAGAAAGTAGAATCTGACTGGAACTTCAAGTGGACAGGCTGGCAGAAAGAGAAAGAAGAATTAGTTGCAGAGAAAGAACAAATTGCATCTGATTGGAGCTTTAAGTTTGTTAACTTAGAGAAAGAGCAGAGCAGTAGTGCAGGAGAAAAAGATACATTAATCCTTAACTGGACAAACAAATACAATGTATTAGAAGCACAAGTAGCTGAAAAAGATGAGGAATTAGATAATCTTAAGTTGAATATCAATATCCTTAAAGAGGAGAAAGATGCATTGAACAATGAGTGGAATTTAAAGTGGACAAACTTTAACACAGAGTGGGAAGGTAAGTACAAAGCGATCCAAGAGAATCCTCCAGGAATGGAAGAAAAGGATGCTATTATCCTTAATTGGACGACTCAATACAATGAATTAGCAGAAGAGAAAGAGGCATTGAATAATGAGTGGAACTTAAAGTGGACGAACTTTAATAATGATTGGGAAGCAAAGTATAAAGCTTTAGAAGCTGAAGTTGCGAATAAATCTAGTGAAGGAGATACAATCGTTCTTAATTGGACGAATAAGTATAATGCTTTAGCAGAGGAGAAAGAGGCATTGAACAATGAGTGGAACTTAAAGTGGACGAACTTTAATAATGATTGGGAAGCGAAGTATAAAGCTTTAGAAGCTGAAGTTGCAGATAAATCCAGTGAAGGAGATACAATCGTTCTTAATTGGACGAATAAGTATAATGCCTTAGCAGAAGAGAAAGAGGCATTGAACAATGAGTGGAACTTAAAGTGGACGAACTTTAACAATGAGTGGGAAGCGAAGTATAAAGCGATCCAAGAGAATCCTCCAGGAATGGAAGAGAAAGATGCTTTAATCCTTAATTGGACGAATAAGTATAATGGATTAGCAGAGGAGAAAGAAGCATTGAATAATGAGTGGAACTTAAAGTGGACGAACTTTAACAATGAGTGGGAAGCGAAGTACAAAGCACTTCAAGCAGAAATCTCAGATAAAGCGAGTGAAGGAGATACCATTATTCTTAACTGGACGAATAAGTACAATGCTTTAGCAGAGGAGAAAGAAGCATTGAATAATGAGTGGAACTTAAAGTGGACGAACTTTAACAATGAGTGGGAAGCGAAGTATAAAGCGATCCAAGAGAATCCTCCAGGAATGGAAGAGAAAGATGCGATCATTATTAATTGGACGAATAAGTACAACGCGTTAGCTGAAGAAAAGAAAGCAGCTGAAGGAGATTGGAAAGGCAAGTACAAAGCCTTAGAGGGAGACTGGAAAGCTAAAGTTAAAGATGTAGAAGGAGACTGGAAAGGTAAGTACAAAGCTTTAGAAAGTGATTGGAAAGGTAAGTATTCTGTATTAAATAATGAATGGAAAGATAAAGCCAAGTCATTAGAAGCAGATGCTAAAGGATTGAGCTCTACGATTTCAAAATTAGAAAAAGACTTAGCAGCAAAACCTAAAGAGGTTAAAGTTGAGGTAATTAAAGAGGTTCCAGTAGAGGTAGTGAAGGAGGTCATCAAAGAAGTAGAAGTTATCAAAGAAGTAGAGATAGAAGTAATCAAGGAGGTTCCAGTAGAAATCATCAGAGAGGTAGAAGTTGTAAAGCAATTGGATTTCAATAGCTTGAGAGATATGATGATGAAAATGCAAACAACAGAGACTTCTAGAAGTGTTGTTGGTGAAACTAGAACAGCTGGTGCTTCTAAAATTGTTGAGCGAAGAGAAATTGGTGTCAAGGAAGATTTGACAAAGATCGAAGGTATCGGTCCAAAGATTGCGGAACTTTTAAATAATGCTGGTATCTATAGTTTTGCAGATTTGAGCAAAGCAAGTGCTAAAAAATTAAAAGGAATCTTGGAAGCTGCTGGTTCTCGTTACCAAATGCATGATCCTAGTACTTGGGCTAAGCAAGCTAAGTTAGCAGCTGGTGGTAAGTGGGAAGAATTGCAAAAATGGCAGGATGAACTAGACGGCGGCAAAGGTGCTAAGTCTAAAGCTAAATCTAAGGCTAAATCTTCTTCTAAGAAAGTAGCAAAGGCGAAAGATAACTTAACTAAGATTGAAGGTATCGGTCCAAAAATTGCTGGCTTGATGAATGATGCTGGTATCCATACTTTTGAGGAACTAGGGAAAGCTAGTGTGAAGACCTTAAAGGGGATTTTGGAAGCTGCAGGTCCTAGATATCAGATGCATAACCCAGGTAGCTGGCCAAAGCAATCTAAGTTAGCTGCTGCTGGAAAGTGGGATGCTTTAAAGAAGTTGCAAGATGAATTAGATGGAGGAAAATAATCCTCTTCTTATATAGAGCTGTAAAGCCGAGCGGTTATCAACCGTTCGGCTTTTTTTATGTCCCGTTCTCAATAGTTGAACTTATGATCAATTGTGATTCTTTAAAATGGAGGCTGTTCAATAAATTGTGTCAAAATAAACCGACCGTTTTATACAAATCTAGTTGTCAACACTTTGTGAGCTTGATACTTGAACTTGACTCTTGAGTTTGAACTTTCTCTTAAAATGGGTATCATTTTTGCCTCTTTTTATATACTTCAAGCAATAAGTTATTCTTTTCTTATTAAAAGAATCATCTACACACACACACATACTTCCAGTTATTTAACAAACCATTCTCAGATTAACAAAAAAGGTTAGAAGGCATTACTTCAGTAGTCCATATTTATGATAAAAGGAATACGGAGTAGACATTAAAATACAATAATCTTATTTCCTGATTTCGCAGGACATAAAACTATACTTCTATGCCCTTTTTCCTCCTTAACTCGTTCTTTTCTTTTTTAGATAAAAAGGTTTTTGCTTTTTTGTTGCTACTAATTCCTGTTATACTCTTCTCACAAACATCAAATGTTGACTCTTACAAAAAGGTAGTATACCAAGAGATGCTGACTGGCAAGGCGGATGTCTTTAAATGTTCGGAGTCAGGAACGAAGGAGGACTTAACGAATAACGAAAGAGCGAAATCACAAGCCATTTCTTGTGCTACTGCATTCCAAGCAGGATATGGCACTAATTGTTGGAATGATACCTTTACTACCCCAGATCCAGCTTGCTCCGTTCCGCCTGTATTTTCAGTAGATTGTAATGGAGGGAAATACAGAATCCCGATCGCTATCACCATTTTTGAATGTTTTGATTGGCCTGGCACTAATTATTTGCAAACAGAAGAAGGTGGATTTGAGCCTATACTTAATATGGATTTGAATACTAAATTAGTAGAAGTAAATGAACTATTTGCTAATGCTAACATCGAGTTCTATGAGGTAAATAGACAGCGAGTTCAAGATTGTGATTTATATGACTTTTATCAAGATACGGAGCCTAGTACAGGATTTAATGATAGTAATGACGATTTGATAGAATCTGCGAGTTTCGATATTCCGAATGCTATCAATTTATATTTTGTTGGAGGCTTGTATGGGGATCATGATTGTTGTGGAGCAATGGCTTTTGCACCTTATCCTCCTGGTAGAGATTACTCCGTGCTTAGATATGGTACGGCAGTGATAGGGAGTAACTTAGCGCATGAGTTAGGCCACTACTTCGGTTTACCACATACGTATACGGAGTCGATTGATTTTAATGTAATAGACGGAGACGGTGTTCCAACGGGATCACTGGATAATTGTGATTGCTTGACGCAAGGGGATAGGATTTGTGATACTTGGCCAGATCCTAGTTTTAGTCATAATTGTAATCACCTTGGCGCTGGGGATGCCTGTTATATAACGATGACTGCTCAATCTCAATGTGATTTTGATGAGGTTGCTTATGCCCAACATATTATTGAGAGCCACCCGGGGGTATCTCCTAACCTAATCATTTCGCCAAATAATGGTGTTACTTTTAGTACTACTAGCTCTACTGTTTTAAGTCAAAATATAATGAGCAACAATTTTATTTTTGGCTGTACGACTACTTTCTCTCCTTGTCAATATAAAAAAATACATGATGTAGCCCTATCTGATTGTCGTAATTATTTATGCAATGCTACCACCACAGATTATTTTTCAGATACCAATGCCGTTAGTTATGAAATTTGTATTGGGGATGAGCTTCCTACCTTTCAGGCAGGAAATACGGTAACTAGATTTGATGGTTCCCAATATGTATTAGAATGCTTTGATTGGTATACGAATGAATTTGATCAACGCTCAGAGGCATTCCTTCTTAATAGTTCTTCTTTTACACCTACTTCTGACCAGATAAATACTGCTGTAGCAGGTAGTTATGAATTTTGGATAGCTGAAGTCAATGCATTGAATGATCCACCGTGTAAAGTAAAAGTAACACTTACGGTAATGGATAGCCCTGGTACAGCGATTACTGCAACTAATGAAGCAAGTATTGATGCTTGTACGGAGCGTAATTTCCTAATTGATGCAAGTGGTGCATCCATCAACAATAATGTAGATTTAATTGGTTGGTACTTTTCTAATGAAAACCCGACAATGTCTTTAACTACTAGCACAGCTGTACAGACCGCTATTCAATCCGCAACGAATAATAATAACTGGAATAGTACTACCGGAAATATAGTTCAGTCAGATGCCAATGAGCCACTATCGAGTTTATCAGAGGTATCAATTCATTGTAATACATTGGGAAATGGAACTTATTTTTTAACTCCCTTTATTGCAAAAGGTGCTGTTGAGCAGAACTGCTCTGTCTCTAGCAGTAGTTCTTCTTTTGATTGGAATACAGCAATCGGATTTACAGGGGGGGCTACGGTTAATTTAGGGCCAATAAATGATTGTGCAATATCTGGTTTATCTGTAGATGATTTCTCCATTACCCTAAATATTTTAGACTGCGAAAGCGTTGGTGGAGATATAGGCGCTAAAATATATTTTAACCGAGGCACGGAATTGTCTATCAATACGCCGTTTGATTTTACGTTTGATTGCACTCAAGAGGTGATTACTATAAGTGGCAATGACCTGAGAAATCTTAAAGCGGACTATGACCCGATGGTAGATCAAATTCAAATTAATTTTATTAATACGAATTTTTTTAGAACCAATTTTCAAGGGACTATTGCTTTAAGTCTTAATGCTAAAATTGATGTAAATTATAGTGGAAATAACGCACAAACAATTTGGGATGCTAATGGATATCCGAATATTGATACCAGTAATATTGCCTGTTTTTGGGGCGATCCAATAAGCGTTCTTTGTGATTGTGAGACTAGTCTTTGTCCAGAGATTGGTCCGATAACAGGAACCAATACCATTTGCTCAGGAGACACTAGTGCTTTCTTACAGGTAGATGGTATTCAAAATATAGGAGACTTCAATATGGAGTTTGTATATTTTAATAATCGGCAAACAGATTCTAGTCTATACCTTACTACACCAACTGGTTTATTGGGGACAGGACTCATGGTAGAGCAAGTACCATATCCCACAGAAGCGGGCACCTATTATGTATATGCAAGATTAGACCCTGTGCCTATGGCTACTACCTGCCGACCATTTCAAGAATTAGTCGTTGAAATAATAGATGTACCTGCTGCTCCTATTGCGAATGACGTTTTCTATTGTGAAGGGGATAGCATTGAGTCTTTAGATGTTGTGGGATTGAGTTTATTATGGTACGATGTACCTATAGGCGGAATTGGTACAGAACGTCCTTTACTCAATTTAATCGACTTAGACACACAAAGATTTTGGGTCAGTCAAACAATTAATGCCTGTGAGAGTCCGCGTACAAAGCAGGATATTATCCGCATAAACATACCAAGTCCTCCTGCTATTCCCGATATGAATCTATGTATGGGAGATGAAGCTGGTGAATTAGTAGAAGGCATTCCAAATTTAAAATGGTATACCACAGAGACCAGCACCGTAGGTACATCGACAGTACCTCTTATTAATACAACGACGCCGGGTACAACTACTTATTGGCTTAGTCAAACTGATGCTAGTAATACGTGTGAAAGTGAGCGGGTACCAATAACTGTTACAATTAATGCATTTCCTGCTCCTCCTGAAGTAGTTGATGTCAGTTATTTTGTGAATGATCAAGCAGTTCCATTAACAGCAATTGGTAACCAACTACGCTGGTATACGAATGCTGTTGATACAGGAACCAGCATAGCTCCAATACCTACAACAGACAGCGTAGGTATACAAATATATCGGGTAACGCAAACAACTAATAACTGTGAAAGTGTGCAAGGATTAATCACGGTTACTATTCAAGAAAGGCCCCCTCTAGTAATCGAAGTAGAGGTGGTATCACCTACAAATGGAAATAATGGTAGCATTCGTTTTACAGACTTACTTCCTGATACCAGTTATGTCCTATCTTATACCAAAGATAGTATCGTAGTGGTAGACACGCTTGCAGCAGATCAAGATGGTACAATAGTACTTACAAATCTATCTGCAGGGAATTATAGCGATATCTCTTTTACTGGTGGTGGCGTAACTTCTAGTGTAGGGGATATAGTATTGGAGGCAGTTTGTAATATGATGACTGTTTTAAATAGTACAGATACTATATGTGCGGGAGCGGATGGATTTTTAGAGGTAATCATTTCTAATGGGAAAGGACCTTACCAATTGATTCTATCAGACGGCGTAAATAATTATGAATTCTCAAATTATATAAGTGGTACATCCCTCCCTTTTGTAGTAGATTCGACTACTACTTATACACTACTGCAATTAGTAGATAGTGACAGTTGTACTATTGATGATTCGCTTAACCAAGTTACCATTGTGGTTCTCCGAACTGCTGCGCCATTAGTTAATGATACGACCTATTGCCAAGGAGAACAAGTAAGTGATTTAATGGCAGAAGGTATGAATTTAACCTGGTATGAGGAAGAGATAGGAGGTGATGAATTTAATATTATTATTCCGTCGACTGATAGTATTGGTATAGAGAATTATTGGGTGAGCCAAACAATCAATGGTTGTGAAAGTGAACGTGCTTCCATGTCAGTGACGATAGAAGCTCGACCAAATGCTCCGACTATTTCTGATGTGCATTTGTGCATGGGCGATCCGTCAGTTACATTAGGGGAAGGCATTCCAAATTTAAAATGGTATAAAACAGAGACAAGTACAGAAAGTACTTTAGTAGCACCTATTATAAATTCAGATGCTGTAGGAACGGCTACTTATTGGGTCAGCCGATTGGAGGATAATTGTGAAAGTGATCGGGCACCAGTAGTTGTTTCTATTCATGCAATTCCACCTGCCCCAATATTGGAAGACATTAGTTATTTTGTTAATGAGACAGCGATTCCATTAACAGCGATAGGGAATGAGTTACGTTGGTATACAAATACTATTGATACAGGAAGTAGCATTGCTCCTATACCTACAACGGATACAGTAGGCGTACAAATATATAGGGTAACTCAAATAATTAATAACTGTGAAAGTGTGCAAGGATTAATTAGGGTTACTATTCAAGAACAGCCAGTTGTAGAAATAAATACAGAGGTAATAGACCCAACAAATGGAGATAATGGTAGTATTCGCTTCACAGGATTACTTCCAGATACTACTTATATTTTATCTTATACCAAAGATAGTATAGTCGTAGTAGATACGATTATGACCGATCAAAACGGCGCAATCGTACTTACTGGTTTATCGGCTGGCAATTATAATAGCATCACTTTTACAGCTAATGGAATAACGCATACTGTAATGGATATCGTGCTGAATCCAGCTTGTGATCTATTAGCTGTTTTGTCAGGGACCAATAATATATGTATAGGAGAAAATGCATTTTTGAATGTAACAATCTCTAATGGGAAAGGCCCTTACAATTTAACCTTGTCAGATGGAATCAACAATTACGAATACGCCAACTATGTAAGTGGTACGAACTTACCTTTTATAATAGATTCGACAACTACCTATACACTTCTTCAATTAGTAGATAGTGATAGCTGTATTACTGATTCCGTTAATCAATTTACCGTTATAGTTAATAGTACCACTACACCAGTGGGGAGTGATATAACTTATTGCCAAGGAGAAGAAGCTATTCGTTTAATGGCAGATGGCATCAACTTGCTTTGGTACGCGGAAGAGACAGGAGGAACTGGACTTGATAGTATCATTCCTTCGACAGATAGTGCAGGTATACAGACTTATTGGGTCAGTCAAAGTGTTAATGATTGTGAAAGTGAACGTGCTAGATTGATAGTAACTATTATTCCGAAACCATCTGCACCAGATGTTATTGATGTTATGTATTGTCAACACGCAACAGAACTGTTGCCACTAAGTGCAGTAGGTACTAATATAATATGGTATACCTCTGAAAGTGGAGGAATAGGTAGTCCTATGCCTCCAATACCTAATACGGATGTGATGGGTACAGCAACTTACTGGGTAAGCCAAACAATAAATACTTGTGAAAGTGAACGCGCAAGGCTCAATGTAATCATTGGTAATGATCAACCTGATCCGCCAATTGTTGAATCTGTAACTTATTGTCAAGGAGAAACGACAAGTCCACTGAATGTAGAAGGAGAGAATTTACGATGGTACGTTTTGCCCTCGGGAGGTCGAGGTACAACAACTAAACCTCAACCAACTGCGGAGTTAACTGGACGATATTTTCATTGGGTGAGCCAAACTATCAATGGCTGTGAAAGTGATCTTGCGCGTATTACGATTACCATTAATGAAAGACCAAGACCCGAGTTAGGATTAGTCATACCGCCTAGCCCTTGTCAGAAAGATGGTATTATTCAATTAAGAAACTTGGAACCGAATCAACATTATCTGCTTTCTTATAGGGTCTTTAATAGTCCTGTTACACCATATTTAATTACTGCTACAGATCTTGGAACCTATTTCTTAACAGGCTTAGCCGCGGGATCTTATACAGATATAAAAGTGCAATTAGGAGATTGTATATCTGATGAACTGCAACAAATCTTAGTTGAGGATACCCCCCAAATTTCAGTAGATTTTATGGGCACTACTAATATTTGTAAGGGAGAGGCAGGACAATTAACTTTAAATATAGTAGGGGGGACTTCTCCTTATAACTTGTTGATTACAGATATTTTTAACACCTATTCTTTATCAGATTATGAAAGTGGAACTCCATTAACCGTGCGCCCCACCAAGACGACTAATTATTTTTTAGTATCTGTTACAGATAGTAATGGCTGTAAAGTAATGGTAGAAGATGACGTAGTTAGGATGGAAGTAACAGATTGTAATTCGATGGGTTCCTTACAGAATGAGGGAATAGAAAATAAGGCGGACCTATTTTCTTTTGAAGTGAACCACGATCGTTTAAAAAATGCAGAAACCTTGGACCTATTTCAAAACCAACCAAACCCTTTTAGCCATCAAACAACTATAGGTTTTTATTTGCCAGGAAATAGTGATGTGGAATTGGTATTAAGGGATAATACAGGTAGAATAATTAAATCCGTTAACGAATACAGAACAGCAGGAATAAATCACCTAGTGATTGATGAGCTTACAGAAACAACAGGATTAATATATTATCAGTTGATTACGGAATTCGGTACTAGATCAAAAAAGATGTTATTAGTTCGGTAGTACTAAAAAAATAAGGCTTGGTAATTTTTCACCAAGCCTTATTTTTTAGTAGGTAAGAATGTTGCTATTTATTAAAAGATTCAGTAACCATTTCTAAAATTGCTAGCGAAAGAAAAACTTCTTCTTCTTTCTCTTCTAGCGGACCTACTAATTTAAATGCGCGAGGATTTGGAACAGCTGCTTTATTTGGGTTTACCACTCGGCCAACTTCTTTAGTTCCAATTTTTACTGGATGTAGGTCTAGGGTATCATCTCTATCAATTTCTGCAATTAAATTATTTTTTTCCCCTCCGTAGAATTGACCATTTTCTTTAAGTACACCTGCGTATTCATTGTCAATACTGATAATGACTTCTTTTTTGTTTATACGATAAGCAAATTCATGTTTGGATGTTCTTGCATATAATAAAGCATTAATCCCACGAGACAAATATTGTTTGTAATTATAAATCAATAATGGTTCATGATAGACGGAAGTAAAAATACCTTTTGCACTTTTTGATAGTCCTTTTTTTATTTCTTGGTGCATTTGCTCAAAGGACAATAATTCCATTTCTTCTTTGCTCCATGGCACTAGATTCTTCGGCCATTCTGCGACTTCTTTTTTTAATGATTTTAGATCCTCAACAATTTTATTACCACTAGGTTGAAAATTTGAAATTAGTTGATAAAACAACTTTACACAAAATGTGCCTAAGGCTATAATAAATAATAATCTTAATAAAAGATAAATCATGGATTGATGAATTCGTGATTAGGATGCTATATAGTGTGTTTGTCTTACAAAATTAAAGTTAAAACAGAAATTAGCATAAAAATATCTACGTAATACATGACATTTTAGATGAGTGAAATAGAAAGTATTCCTAAAAAAATATTAGCGTGAACTAATCTTTATTATTTAAGCTGATATTATGCTGACCTGGATTATCAAAAGCGACTAATCGTTGCTGTAATTGTAGTTGTTCTTCTTCCGATAGACAAGAGAAGTTGCTAGAGATGATACGCCCTAATTCTTTCTGTATAGCTTCTTGTGTATCCCAGTAAGTAATCCACTCCGCTAAAATATCACTCAACAAGGCATCTTTATAACTAAGAATTTGAGGATTAAAAAGAGAGGTTTTTAGATAAACAACGTCTATTAATTGTAATATTTCGAAATGTTTGTTAGCTCCCAAAAGGCTATGCCCACCGTAATCCCACGTTTGTAATACCCAGCTTGGGAAAGCTTGCTCCACACTATCCTTATACATAGCTACATTTAATTGGGAAAATAAGTCATCCTCTTTTCCTGAGGTCTTAGCGGCTTGTGTTAGAAAAGCAGTATAATCAATATAGGGGTAATAAGTAGTCGCTTCGGCAACTAGTTGTACCTGAAGTCCAGGGAGGCAATATTCTAACCAAGAAAAATCTACTGGTTCATAAGGATCTACCACCTCTGCTTCGGTGGCAAGTATTTGCGCAACGGAGTCTCTAATACTCAAGCCTTTGTTGTAGGCATTGGCAAAATCACTACTAGTAGAAATTCCATGATAGGTTTCTCTATATTGTAAGATCTCTATGGATAGATTTGCACCAAATATCCCAGTTAATCTTTTTTGTAGAAAAATATTCTGTTCTACCGTAGGAACAATTGGTTCAATCAGCCTTAAGCCGCCTCCATATATCCAGCCCGTTTTACCATCTTCTGTTCTTACAAGTTGCCATGGTTCTTTATAGTTAATACCATTGATACGTTTTTGGGGACTTACTTTATCACTGTAAGCTAGCCCTTTCAGATAGGTTCCCTTTGGTAAATTCTCTATTAAATCACTTGCGAAATCTGGAGCATTTCTTAGAGGTATATCTGATAGAATGGTACTTAAAGGCAACACTTTTTCGTATGCAACTCTATCAATAGGTAAATTGGAGAAGTCTTTTGTAGAGGTATTGCAGGCGACTAAAAAATAAAATAAGTAAGTAAATATAAGGAGCGTACTAATTTTTCGAAGAAGAAAAATTGATCTTACATACAACAAATCGGGAGAAATAGGAGATAAACGCATGCCACTAAACTACATACAAATAGTAGCTTAGTCAACAGAAAGAATTATAATGTAGTGTTAATATTAGAAGTGGATTTTCTAAAAAAAGGATAAATTTTCAAGAATAATATTTGAAGTGATCGCTAATATCGTTTGTATTAGGCGGAATATCCTCGATTTATTGACGAATTTCCTGTTTTTCGCTATACTTTTATTTTTATAAGCATATTCCAGTTAAGACCTTAATAATAGGAACAATATGTATTGGATTTGTAAAAAGAAGAGAAAATCTTACCGATTTATGGTTAAATTTTAGAGATATTCCTTTTTTTAATGCGATTTAGTGTTAAATTTATGCTTTATTTAGATTAAATTAAAATAAGGATTTTAAATAAATAGAAATGCCAAATACACTAAATAATCTGGAATTAGGGAAGAGTGGTACGATTGCAGCTTTTTCTGATGAACAGGCAGGTTGTCAATTGATGACAATGGGAATTTTACCAGGCAATGATGTGCAAGTAATTAGGAAAGCGCCATTAGGTGGGGCTATTTATGTGAAGATGGAAAACCAACAATTTGCTATTAGAAACAAGGAAGCTGAATGTATAATGCTGAAGTAGTTAAATCACCTTTACAGGAAAAAAAAATTGTTACAGTAGCACTGATTGGAAATCCAAATTGTGGAAAATCTACTGTATTTAATCAATTAACAGGACTTCGCCAAAAAGTGGGAAATTTCCCTGGTGTCACTGTTGAAAAAAAAGTAGGGAATTTTCAATTAGCTAATCAATCAAAAGTACGATTAGTTGACTTCCCGGGCACCTATAGCCTTTATCCTACCTCTCAAGACGAACGGGTCGTTTTAAATATTCTAGCCAATCCAAAAGATCCATTTTATCCAGATTTATTGGTTTATGTGGCAAATATTACCCACCTAGAGCAGCATTTATTGCTGTTTACGCAAATAAGAGATTTAGGAATCCCCACATTGCTTGCCTTAAATATGGCCGATGCGGCTAGGAAGGAACAAATCTGGTATGATACTGCTGCACTGCAAGCTTCTTTGAAAGTGCCTGTTATAGCGATTAGTGCTAGAGATGGAGAAAATATCCCACAACTAAAAAAAGAAATAAGCCAACTAATAGCTGAACCCAAGCAGAAATTAAGTGCTTTTTACGACTTGTCGAAAGGAGAAAAAGACTTAGCTAAAGTGGTTCAATCCAAACTTAAAATAGATAATCCTTACCTAGCTTTATTAATAGCTCAAAATTCTGGACGCTTACCTTTTCTAAATCAATCAGATCGAGATCATATCAATGACCATATTATCCAAAGTGGTTTTAATCGCTTGAGCATGCAAGTGCGAGAGGTCATGCAGCGGTATGATCGTTTTACGCCCATGTTGAAAAAAGCCATTCAACGACCAGAAGGGCAAGGATTAAGTTTGACGGACAAAATAGATAATATTGTTACGCATAATATTTGGGGACCTGTTATCTTTTTTTCATTGATGTTATTGATGTTTCAGGCAATCTATTCTTGGTCTGGACTTCCTATGGATTTGATTGATGTGGGGTTTGCTAATTTAAATAATTTAGTAAAAACAACTTTACCAGAAGGCTGGGTTTCTGATTTGTTGACAGATGGAATTATTGCTGGGCTTGGAGGAATTTTGATCTTTATTCCACAAATTGCCATTTTATTTTTGTTGATTTCTATACTAGAGGAGGTGGGTTATATGGCGCGCGCAGTATATATGTTTGATAATGTCATGCAACGCTTTGGATTGAATGGTCGAAGTATTGTCGCCTTAGTATCTGGGGCAGCCTGTGCCATTCCTGCGGTGATGTCTACTCGGACTATCAGTAATTGGAAGGAGCGTTTGATTAGTATTATGGTAACGCCTTTTATTAGTTGTTCTGCTCGTATTCCTGTGTACACCGTATTGATCGGATTTGTGGTACCAGCTACAGCTAGTTGGGGGATATTCAATGCCCAAGGCTTAGCGTTTATGGGCTTATACTTATTGGGTATTGTGGCGGCATTAGGGTCTGCCTATATTTTAAAACGGTTACTTCATTCAGAAGAACGAAGTTTTTTAATGTTAGAATTACCAGAATATAGAATGCCTGTCGTTAAAAATGTGCTGTTGAATGTGTGGGAAAAAGTAAAGACCTTTACGATAGAAGCAGGAAGAATTATATTAATTGTCTCTATCGTACTTTGGGTATTAGCCTCTTACGGACCAGGGAATAAGATAGCAGAGGCAGAGACTCAAGCAATCACATTAGCTCAACAAAAAAACTTTAGTGAGACGCAAACGGCAGACTTAATTGCTGCTAATAAAATTGAAGCTTCTTATGCAGGCCATCTTGGTAAATTTATAGAACCAGCAATCCGACCGCTAGGTTTTGATTGGAAAATAGGCATCGCTTTGATTACTTCTTTTGCCGCTAGAGAGGTATTTGTGGGAACTATGGCAACCATCTATAGTATTGGTAGTGAAGAAGATGAAGGATCTATTAAAGATCGAATGGCTAGAGAAAAAAATCCATTGACTGGACGCCCCGTGTATGATTTTGCGACTTCTTTATCGCTCTTAATATTTTATGTTTTTGCGATGATGTGTATGAGTACTTTGGCGGTGGTAAAGCGAGAAACGAATAGCTGGAAATGGCCCATTATTCAATTTTTCTTTATGACGGGGCTAGCTTATTTTGGAAGCTTAATTGTTTATCAATTATTTAAGTGAGGATTAGGATTTATAGGATT
>CALJIY010000459.1 GCA_937973945.1 uncultured Saprospiraceae bacterium
AATACAAAAATTTTCACGCAAAGTTCGCAGAGCACGCAAAGGTATTTATATAATCTCTGCGAGTTCTGCGTAAAAAAAATACCTATCCAAATCAATCAGCAATTATATACTTTCGCAAAACCCGCTGTAGGATCGTCGAGGGTTTGTAACCTCGATGCTATATGATTATCGTATGGCATCGAGGTTACAAACCTCGACGATCTTAGATACGGTAGAGAAACGAGTAGTAGGGACTATTGCCAAACAGATTACTTTCTCAAAACCCGCCCCTTCCGTTCCAACAACCGCTCCTCCTTCCAAACCACTTCTCCATTCAACAAAACCCAATCAAATCCACTAGCTAATTGGTGCGGTTCTTCATAGCTTGCATGCGCTTTTATTTGAGTCGGATCAAAAATCAAAAGATCCGCATAATATCCTAATTTTAATAATCCTCGTTTTTCAATACCTATAGTAGTAGCAGGAAAAGAAGTCATTTTTCGAATCGCTTCTGCTAGCGAAAAAGTCTTTCGCTTACTGACATATTCTTCAATAATTTTGGCAAAGGTGCCATGACCTCTAGGATGTCGCATCGTCGGACTCCCGTCCGAGCTAACCATTACCTGTGGGTGAGCTAGAAGGGTTTCCTGCAAAGCATCATCCATGATAAAGTAAGCACCCGAAGCCCGATTTGGACCTATACCTAACAGCACTTGTTCATAAGAAAGATTTTGTTCTTCGCTCAATTGGGCTAGTGTTTTTCCAGCATATGGCTTTGTGCCAAAGAGCGTAGCACTTGGTCCATTTCTATCTATTATTTTTTGTTTTAAAAAAGCTAACAATTCTTCTCGCCGAGTCTGGACGACTTCCTTATAATCATTCGGTGGTTTCGCCCATTTTGGAAAAACAATGCCGATGCCCGTATAGCTAGCACTATAAGGATAGACATCTGCCGTAACCGTGTATAGACTATTCTCTTTGCTTTTTAACAAGGCCAATATTTCTTTCCCACGATTGGCTCCTTTTCCATAGACGGATTTCATATGCGAAACCTGCACCTTAGCATGCTGCCCCTGTCGCAACAATTCTTGAATAGAATTTTCTATTTGGCCATCATCTTCATTTCGGACATGACTCATAATTAAGCCATCTTGCTCCCCTATTATTTTAGCTAAAGGCAGTAGTTCTTCATCAGTGGCAAAAATACCTGGTGTATATTCCAAGCCTGTAGTCATACCAAAGACGCCTTGCTCTAAAGCTTGTTGTAATAATTGTTGTTGCGCAATTAATTGAGCTGTTGTAGGATTTTTTTCAAAGTTTATTCCTGCTAATTTTCGTAAAGTTCCATGTCCAACAAACATAGCGATATTCACACCCAGCGCCTGTTTTTCCAATTTCGACAACCAAGTATCCATCGCTTCCATAGGGCTATTGCCATCTTGTCCTAAGCAAATAGTGGTCACTCCCATCGCTAGGAAATTTTCAAAATCTCCTGTCGCAAAAGGATCGCCATGGGCGTGGGCATCTATAAAGCCAGGAGTGACTACTTTTCCTTTGGCATCAATGGTTTGGGTAACGGTCACTTTGGTAGTATCTACCATTCCAATGTAAGCAATGGTATCTGAGTGAACTAAAACATCTGCTTCATAGGCTTGCCCACCAGCACCATCTAGTATTTTTCCATTTCTGATTAATACATCATATTGAAGATCGGGTAATAGTTGTACTTGCACCTCATAGGTACATGCTCCTATTGTTAGAAAAAAAAGAAGGAATGTAAGTGTTTTAAGTTTGAAGGGTAAGAATTCCATTTTTTCAGGTAAACCTAAGAAAATGTTTTGATACTTTCTGAAGATTATTCCATTTTAAAACAATCCTATTACCATTTTACAAAATGATTTACTACCTTTCGATATGTAGAAGTTGTCTTAAAAATCAATATTCTATAAACTAAGTTTTTTCCAATTTTGTATAAGCACCGCTTGGTCAACGTCTAGGCGGGTGGCCCGTCTAAAAACTGTTTGAGCATGAGGAAAGTCAATTCCGAACCCGAAGGGATGGGATTGCTAGTTTTTTTGGACTAGCTTTTTTGCTTCTTTTTCAGCAATGGAAAAAGAAGAGTCAACGTCAAGCTTTAAATCATTTAATTTAAATAATAACCAATGCTTAATCGCAGAAAATTCATCAAAAAAGCAGCAGTAGGAACCGCTACCTTAGGGTTGACTACTTGCGCCATCAACAATAGTTATTCTCAGACAAAAAAAGATAAAATTGGAGTAGCATTAGTAGGGCTAGGTTATTACAGTACGGATTTACTAGTGCCTGCCTTCGAACTAACCCAACATTGTTATTTGGCGGGCATCGTGACAGGTTCCCCAGAAAAAGCAGTGAAGTGGAAAGAAAAGCATAACCTTCCAGATAAGAATATTTATAATTATGACAACTTTGATAACATCGCTAACAATGATGAAATTGATGTCGTCTATATTGTCTTGCCTCCCTTTATGCACAAAGAATTTGTTATCCGAGCAGCGAAAGCAGGTAAACATGTGTGGTGTGAAAAACCAATGGCCATGACGGCAGCAGAATGCGAAGCAATGATCAAAGCCTGTAAGGATAATAATCGACAATTGACTATAGGTTATAGAATGCAACATGAATCTAATACACAGGAGGTCATTCGTTTTGGTAAGGAAAAAACCTATGGTGATATTCAATTAATTACCGCCGCCGCAGGTTTTAGTAATGGTTGGAAGAAATGGACGGATCATTGGAAATTAGAAAAAAACAAAGGCGGTGGTGCCTTATATGACATGGGCGTGTATTGCCTAAATGCTGCACGATATGTAACTGGAGAAGAACCAATTGCTGTCTTTGCACAAGAGTTTAACAACGACCCCGTGAAATATGAAAAATCGGATATGATTACTAATTTCCAATTAGAATTCCCAAGCGGTGCTATTGCAAATTGTACCACCAGCATTGGTATGAATGTGAATTATTTA
>CALJIY010000460.1 GCA_937973945.1 uncultured Saprospiraceae bacterium
CCTTTCATTTTAGACACATCTCTTAGTTCTTTATAGTACGGATACATATCGCCTAATTCTTCTTTTATGATCGCCGCCTTTACGGATTCTTTAGGTTGAATGTATTTTTCAATTAACTGTTGCATAGGATCTTTGATCTTCGGGTATTCTGATAATCTATAAGATTCTATTTCTGCTAAAGCAGCTGCTTTTTCGATCGCTGCATTTAAGCCGCCTAGCTCATCGACTAAGCCAAGGTCTTTTGCTTTCTCGCCAGTCCAAACTCGACCCTGTGCAACTTCATTCACTGCGTCTCTAGTCATGCCTCTACCATCTGCAACTCTTTTTAAGAATACTTCATATCCATGATCTAAGCTTTGCTGAATAATCGCTGCTTCCTCTGGTGTTTGATCGTGATAAATATTAATACTAGAAGAAAACCGACCCGTATTCACCGTATCCAGATTAATTCCTAATTTATCTGACATCAATTCATGGGCATTTGGAATCATTCCAAAAATACCAATCGAACCCGTGATCGTATTAGGTTCTGCATAAATGGCATCTGCCATACAAGCAATATAATACCCACCTGAAGCAGCCACATCCCCAAAAGAAACAACCACTGGTTTACCTGCTTCTTTAGCCAATACAAATTCTCGCCAGATATTCTCAGAAGCTAATGCAGAGCCACCGCCAGAATTGACGCGCAATACTAAAGCTTTTACCTTATCATCTGTTCTTAATTTTCGGATCATCTCCGTATAGTGATCATCCATAATAGAACCGGGTGTTTCTTCCCCAATATTGATTCCACCTTCTGCATAGATAACACCTACTTTATCTTTAATACCAAAATCAATAGATGCTTTAGTAGCAGTAGCATATTTATTGATACTGATTTTATTGATTTTATCATCTTCTTCTAAGCCCATCCGTTCTTTCATAGCAGCAATTACTTCATCTCTATAGCCAATTTTATCGACCATCTTATAGGTAATCGCATCTTCTGGTTGACGCACTAACCATTCATCAGCTACGCGTCTCAGCTCTGAAGCAGAGGTATTTCTACTAGCTGCAATATCCTCGATAAAACCATCATATATTGGATTAAGATACTCCTTGATTTGTCGTCTATTTTCCGCACTCATTTTGTTCATACGGAAAGGCTCTGTCGCACTCTTGAATTTACCTACATAGTAGACATTCATTTTCACCCCTAGCTTATCTAGTCCATCTTTAAAAAATGGAATAATAGAACCAAAACCTCTAAAATCAATCCCTCCTGCTGGATTTACATATAAATCATCTGCAACAGAAGCCATATAATAACCAGATTGGTCATAAAATTTAGAATAAGCCGTAATAAACTTACCGCTCTCTTTGAAATCTAATAAGGCATCTCGAATCAATGATCTAGTGGCAAAGCCTCCTGGAGCAGAAACGGCATCAATAAAAATTCCTTTGATATTACTATCTTCTTTAGCTCGCTCAATCGCCTTGACCATATCATGTAATCCCAAAACATCCTCTGTTTTAAATTCAAAACCACCACTGAATTCGTCGGTAGGAACATTATTTGTTCTTTCTGGTATGGGTTGGTTAAATTTCAATTCCAATACAGAATTCGGTTTAACAGATACCTTATCTGAACCGAAACCAGCCGCCATTGTTCCAGCCATACTCGCTCCTACAAAAAATAGTACAAGCATTGCTAAAAAGACGCCTAGACAGGACGCAAAAACAAATTTGATAAATTGACTCATATTTAATTTATAAAACCCCTAAGGAACGACGCACAAATAACTTTTACATTTAAAATGGTCTTTTTTCTTTTATACTGCCTTAAAAAAATGTTCATTTATACCAGATAAAATCTCATTTTTTCAAGTTGTCTAAAATAAAAAATCTTCATTTTAAATCGTAAACTTTATTTATCCCTCGTTCCTAATATAAAATAGAAGAGAGAGTAGAGATGCGAGGATAGACATGTATTTCATTCCAAAATAGACTAAATCTCGTATTTTTTAAATGGAATACATCTCTATTCTCTATTCTCGCTTCTCTATTCTAAAAAAAGTATACACCCAAATATAGCGTTCATTTGACGTAACTGCTCATTTTTTAGATGAAAATTGAATTTGAATAGATGATTATGCAATTTTGCAGAAGTCCTTCCTGTTATAAATGTCTATCATCCTCGACTATTATACTACTTTGGCTGATTTTTTGTTTATTAAATACTTTACCCTCTTTGATTAAATTATATTAATAAATACTATATACCAATCCTCCCTTCTATTATTCCCCCCTTTTATATTAGATAAATAAACGGTATTCCCCCCTTCCAGCAGTTCAATCCCCCCACTACTACACATCATCAATTAGGATATGATCGCTATGACAAGGAAACAATCTACAAGGTTACTACTATTGGTATTCTGTCTTTCTGTATTAGGAATGGTTCAATCATTCGCTCAAATAGAAGTAGAACCCGCTCTTTCTGATCCTCGTTCCCCTGAGAATCTCATTAGGGAAGTATTTGCAGGAAAAGGTATTGATATCATCAGCGTTAATTTTGTTGGGGATAAAAATGCGCTCGGCTATTTTAAAAATGGTACGGCAGATGTGGGAATCCCAGAAGGCTTTATGATGTCAACAGGTAGAGCAGCGTTAGCTGCCACACCTAATCTCAATGATGGAGATGGACAACCACTCCAAGTTACAGATCAAGAACCTTTGATCTCTGGCTTAGCACTTGGAGAACTGGTTCAAGATCTTGCTATGTATGAAATTGAATTTGTTCCTAAACGAGATACCATAGAATTCAAATATGTTTTTGCTTCAGAAGAGTATCCAGAATTTGGCTGTAATTGCTTTAATGATGTTTTTGGTTTCTTTTTACAAGGCCCTGGGTATGCTGATTGGACCAATTTGGCTATAGTTCCTGGAACGCTGGATGAACCCGTTTCTGTAAGATCTATTCACCCGCTAGATGATATCGATAATCGTACTGATCCTTGTAATAATGGGGCCCCTCGTCCAGATTGTGCCGCTACTAACGAGCATTTATATGTTGATAACAAAGGAAGTACTACCTTAACCTATGATGGTCTTACTACTGTTTTAACTGCTAAAACAAAAGTTGAACCATGTCAAACATATAAAATTAAACTGGCTATCGCGGATGTTGGCGATGCATTATTTGATTCCGCTATTTTCTTTGATGCCAATAGTTTTGGTACAGATGAATTGGAGGTTAAAATGGCATTGGAAAGTATTGATGGTACCCTAATAGAAGGCTGTGCGGGTGGACAAATTACGTTTAGCTTTGATAAACCTGTTCCAAGAAATTATAGAATCAATTTTACAGGTAGTGTAGTTAGAGATAACCCTAATATTGATGGAGACTATACTTTAGAACCACTTCAAGATTTTATTGCAAAAGGAGAAACTTCCTTAACCTTAAATATCAGACCTTTAATTGACCCAGTCGATGAAGGATTAGATTCTTTAGGTTTCATGGTGGATATCAATGATTGTGAAACAGAGACCTATTGGTTTTATTTTAGAGAAAATGAACTAGAAAAAGTAGATCTAGGAGAAGATGGATCTATATGTCCAGGAGATTCCATGCAATTAGATGGCAAACCCGATATTATCTTACCAGTCGAAAGATCTTTTACTTCTCCAAGTGATAATATAGATATCAAAACCATTGATGAAAATGGAACGAGCCCCGATACGGAACCAACCGTCTCTACAATAACAGTAACGGATGTACAACCAGCGGATATAAGAGATGGATTAATTAAGGAAGTATGTGTCAATGTTGGACATAATAATATTGAAGATATAGACTTAATTTTAGAGAGCCCATCAGGACAATTACTTGAACTGTCAACAGATAATGGCGGGGCAGATAGAAATTATACAGCTACTTGTTTTTCACCTGATGCCATGACATTAATCACAGATGGCACGGCCCCATTTACTGGTTCTTTTCAACCAGAAGGTGATTGGGAGATTTTAAATGATGGAGAAACAAATGGCGATTGGAAATTATATGCTAAAGATGATAAAACAGGAGATGATGGTGTTTTACGGAATTGGTCTATTACTTTTAATCCTTTATATGATCTTCACTATTCTTGGACACCTACTGAAGGATTAAGTTGTTCTGATTGTCCAAATCCAAAAGCGGCGCCTAATGTAGAAACAGAATATATACTAGCCGTAACCGATAGTTATGGTTGTATTGTTAGAGATAGTGTACTAATCAAAACCAATAATGATACGCTAGATATTGCTGCTACTTGTATTGAAGAGACACAAAATAGCATCACTTTTGGTTGGGAAACTTCTTCTGATGTTACGAGCTATGAAGTAAATATTGATGGACAAGGCTGGATCACTCCAAGTGGCATTGGTGCACATACTGTCACTAATTTAGCCGAAGGAGCCGTAGTAAATTTACAAGTAAGAGGAACAGGACCTTGTGTTAATGTAAAAGGGGCCGTAGAATGTATGACCTCTGTTTGCTTCCCTCCCGACGCTAGTATAGATCGAATAATTGATTTGACTTGTGCTGGAGCAGATGATGGTAGAATTGATTTACTTTCTGATGAACCGAATGTCGTTTTTATTTTAGATCAAGATACTAGTTTTACTAAAAGATTTTCTAATCTTTCTGCTGGCGATTATGAAATAATCGCTTTAGATACCGCTACTACCTGTACCATCAAATTAGATGCAACAATCGGTGCGCCTGATTCTATAAAAATAGACACCTTTGCTATCGATGCCTCCTGTGGAGGAGTGGATGGTTTAGCTGCCATTTCTATTACTGGAGGTACAACTCCTTACAATATTTTATGGACCATTGGTGTCGCAGAAGATACAATCAGAAACCAAGCTCCGGGTGTCTATACGGTACAAGTGAAAGATGATTTTGATTGTGAAGTCACTCAAACAGTGACCATAGGTGAAGACAAAACGCCTACGACCAGTGGGATAAATATTTTTTGTGCAGAGACCACCAGTACTAGTGTTACCTTTGAATGGGACCCAGTACCTGGTATATCACAATATGAAGTACAGATCGGGGAAGATGCTTGGAAGGATCCTACGTCTTCTACCTCTATCTTAGTGTCTAATTTAAATATCTTAGAAGACGTCCAAATAAGAGTACGAGGAGCCAGTGATTGTATCACGGCATTGGATAGTATGACTTGTATGACGACAGACTGTACCCCTCCAACTGGATCATTCGATCTGGTAAGTGCAGGTGCTTGTATGGATTATACGGATGGTGCCTTATCTATTGCCTCTGCATCCCCTAACTTAGTCTATATACTAAATACAGATACTTCTCTCATAGGTCAGTTTGATAATTTAAGTCCAGGAGATTACAGAGTAGAACTATACGATACCCTTACAGCTTGTAATAAATATATAGATACCACTTTAATAAATCATGTTTTACTAGAAGTAGATACCTTTAAAACAATCGCTTCTTGTGGAATGGATGATGGCATAGCCGCTGTAACTCCTACAGGCGGAACTGCACCTTACAACATATTATGGAGTAATGGTATGGATACTGATACCATCCAAGGAATGAGTCCGGGTACTTATAATGTCGTTGTGACAGATGCTATTGGCTGCGAGGTCAATTTAAGTGTAACTATTGAAGGAGATATTACACCGACAGAGATCAGTATCCCTATAACCTGCGCAGAAACTACAAGTAGTAGTGTCACCTTTGCCTGGGATCCTATCCAAGGAATAGATTTATATGAAGTACAAATTGGAGATGATGCTTGGTCTGCTCCTTCAGAAGATACTAGTATTACGGTAGCTGATTTGGCAGTGTTAGAATCTGTGCAAATTCGAGTAAGAGCAAGCAGTCAATGTTTTGTAGCATTAGATAGCATGACTTGTATGGCAGAAGATTGCATTATTCCTACAGGGGATTTTGATGTAGTAAGAGCTGGTTTATGTTCTGACTATACGGATGGTGTACTATCTGTCTTTTCTACCAATTTCAATTTGGTTTATATTTTAGGAACTGATACTTCTACAACAGGTATTTTCACAGATTTACCTCCAGGAGATTATTCTATAGAATTATTAGATACATTAACAGCTTGTACCAATACGATAGATACGGTACTCTTTAATCCTTTACCGCTAAATATTGAATTATTTAATCAATCAGAAAACTGTGGGGAAACAGACGGTGTTGCTGCAGTAAGTGTAACGGGAGGAGAAGGTCCTTATCAAATTGTCTGGAATAATGGAGAAACGACAGACACCATTAAAAATTTAAGTGCGGAAACTTATACTGCTAGCATTATTGATAGTAGGGGGTGTTCTACTACTAGAGACATTATAGTCGATCTTACCATTGATAATTTAACAGATTTGCGAGTACAGGTTAGTTGCCCAAGAATTACCAATAACAGTATTGATGTGTCTTGGGAAGAAATACCTACCGTTTCGGATTATGAAGTACAGGTGAATAATGGAGATTGGACTAGTCCAAATGCTGTTGGCTTTGCCCATCAACTAAGAGATCTTGGTTTTTCTGAAGTCTTTGATATAAAAGTAAGAGGAAATAGTGATTGTGGTGGAGCCGTCATAGGCAATCAAATATGCGCTACCACTACCTGCCTACCACTTATAGCAGGTCCACCTGTAATGGCTAAAGATGTTAGTTGTAATGGAATGAACGATGGAGAATTGAATGTCACCATCAATACCAGTCCTTTTAATACGCCTACTACTTTACCTTTTGTGGTAAGAGATTCAGCTGGCTTTAATGTAATTGACTATAGTCAAGATAGTACGATATTATTAGTCTCTGCCACTAGTGGTTATGTAATTGTGGAGGAGGATACCCTTAGAGCTACAGAGCTCAATCCAATGGTTACTTTTAGAGACTTAGAACCAGGGATAAAAACCATTGAATTTTGGGATTCTACTTTCTCTTGTAATAGTACGCAACAAATTACGATAGCGGAACCTGATACCCTTGGCATCATTACTAATTTTATTGGAGGGGTGTCTTGCGCAGGATTAACAGATGGCGTATTTGCTTCTTCCGTTCTTGGCGGTGCTGGCCCCTATGAATATACGCTTAATGGCGTATCCACCAATTCAGAAATACACCCAGCTCTGACCGCAGGAGATTATGAATTTGTTATTAAAGATGCCAATGGATGTGAGGTAAAGGAATCCTTTACTATTGAAGATGCTCCAGTTCTCATAGATACTACTTATCAGCAAAATTTAGGTTGTGGAGAAACAGATAGCGGGGTGGCAGGTATTGTCACTTCCTTTGCAGGAAATTATCAAGTGACTTGGGATAATGGCACCAATGGAGATACCATTTCCAATCTTAGTCCAGGTATGTATAAAGGTTTTATCACAACGGATGCCGGTTGTACCGACTCTGTTGAGTTAGCAATAACAGATGTAGATTATACACTTGAAATTGGTCGAATTAATCCATTATGTGGAAATGTGAATGACCCCAATTCGGTGATTACAGCTGGTGCTTATGTTACGGCCATTGGAAATCCATTAGGAGATTATTCTTACGAATGGAGTGATCCAAATAGCCAAACTACTGATACTGCTTTTGCCTTAACACCGGGAGACTATACGGTAACCGTTACAGACAATACAACAGGCTGCTCCAAAGAGGAAATGGTCTTTATTGTTGCGCCTGATGTCATCACGGTTAATAATATACGAACAGAAGAAACCTGTATTGGTCTCGGGGATGGATCTGTCATATTTGATATACAAGGAGGAGTGCCTGGCTATAGCTATGATTGGGGCGATAATTTCTTTAGAACCGATCCAGGTAGAAGTGATCTCAATGCAGGTGACTACGTAGTCACTATTACGGATCAGAATGGTTGTACGGTCGAAAATAGTTTTACGATTACGGCACCTGAAAATATAGCCATCAATTTTACGGTTGATTCTATTTCTTGTGCTAACCCAACGGGTTCTGCAACAGCCATCGTTACAGGTGGAACTGGAAATTTCAGTTATCTATGGAATGACGATAATAATCAAACAAGTATAACGGCTACGAACCTCACAGAAAGCACCTTTGAACTAATTGTAACAGATGAAAATACGGGCTGTAATGAAACAGCCAGTGTTGCTATAGGCACGATCCCTCCAGTCGTCATCAATACTAGTAGTACAGCATCTTTTTGTAGTGAGAGCGCTACTGGTACCGCTAGTGTAAACATCACTGGTGGTTCTGGAAATTATAGAATTCTTTGGGATGATCCACTGGCACAAGAAACCGCAACAGCAGAGAATTTGAATGCGGGTGATTATATGGTTTTAGTGATAGATGATTCCGGTTGTGAAGAATCTCAACAAGTTACTGTAGCAGAAGAGGCAAACTCTATGGAAGTTAATTTTAATGTACAAAATATTACTTGTAATGGAACGGCTAATGGTATGGCAGAAGTGATGGTTACAGGAAATGGTGGCAACTATACTTACACTTGGTCAACTGGTAGTCAATCACGATCCCTAGAAAATCTTCCTGGTGGAGAGTACATGGTTACGGTATCCGATGATAATGGCTGTTCAAGTGTGGAGACCATAACCATTGAAGAACCAGAATTCTTGGCTGGTGTAATAGAAGCGCAACCAATAAGTTGTAAAGGAGAAAATGATGGACAAATCGAAATACTTGCAGAAGGCGGCACTGCCCCATTTACTTACAGTATTAATGGAAGTACTTTCTCTGAAAGTCAAAATTTCCCTGACCTTAGAGAGAATATCTACCAAGTCTCCATCAAAGATAGCAATGGTTGTGAAGTAGACTTAGGAACAGTCAATATTGAAGAGCCAGAAGAAATAAATGTCGTCCTTGACAGACAATTAATTGCGCAGTCTGGCTCTCCGATCAGCCTTGATTCAGAAGTACAAAACGCACAAGGGGAAATAAGCTACAGTTGGGAAAGTGATGGAGAACAGGCGTCCATTATCTGCGATGATTGTGATAGTCCATTGGTGTCCCCAAGCTATGGTCAAGCTTATACGGTAACGGTAACGGATGAAATGGGATGTACGGCAACTTCTACGGTCAACCTACTAGTTAGGCAAACTAGAGGCATTAATGTCCCTTCAGGTTTTTCTCCAAATGAGGATGGCTATAATGACCTATTAACCGTACATGGTACGGAAGGAACACAGATATTATCTTTCCAATTATTTGATCGTTGGGGAGAATTGGTATATCAAAATAATAATTTCTTAGTCAATGAAAGAAGTATTGGATGGGACGGTACGCATAGAGGAAATGCCATGAACGGTGGCGTATTTACATGGGTAGCTGAAGTTCAATATCTTGATGGTGTTACGGAGATAGTCAAAGGACATACGACTTTGATTAAATAAACCAAGGAAGTTCAATAAAATACTTAGTCAAGAAAAATGGCCTGATTTTACTAAAAATCAGGCTATTTTTTGTTAAGGAATATCTTCTTATAAGTAAGAAGTGTTTGGATTTGCTTATGATTACAGCTCAACGACTGATTTATATATTAGTTAAAATGGAATTTTTTAGGCATTTTTGCGGTTAAGGGACTGCTAGACTTAAGACTTGGTAAGTTTCTAAAACTTCCCAAGTCTAAAAACATGTCTTGAACTCAAATCATTTTAAATCTATCTATGTCGAAAAATAAAGAATCAAAGAACGAATGGAATATTGGGGAAAAAGAGCGTAAAGGAATCAAGAAGGAACAGGAACAGGCTATCTTAGTAGGATTGATTCATGGCAAACAAACGGAGGAGAAAACATTAGAGTATCTAGATGAGTTAGAATTCTTAGCCATGACCGCAGGGGCTAAGACTGTAAAAAGAATCACCCAGAAGCTCCCCCACCCTAATCGAAGCACCTTTGTTGGTAGCGGTAAACTACAGGAAATTGCAGATTACATAGAAGCTAACGAAGATATTACGATGGTCATTTTTGATGACGATCTAACAGGAAAACAAGTTTCTATATTAGAAGAAGAACTCACCGTAAAAATTATTGATCGGAGTACCCTTATCTTAGATATTTTTGCTAGTCGGGCACAAACGGCACAAGCTAAAGCGCAAGTCGAGTTGGCGCAAATGCAATATGTCTTACCTCGTTTAAGAGGTCTTTGGACCCACTTAACTAGACAAAAAGGGGGTATTGGAATGAGAGGACCTGGGGAAACCGAAATAGAAACAGATAGACGGATCGTTAGAGATAAAATCTCGAAGCTAAAAGATAAGTTAGCAGAAATAGATAAACAGAATCAAACCCGTCGAAAAAATAGAGGGGACATGATTCGGGTGGCTCTAGTCGGGTATACCAATGTAGGCAAATCTACTATTATGACCCTGCTCAGTAAATCCGAAGTATTTGCGGAAGACAAGTTATTTGCCACCTTAGATACGACTGTTCGAAAAGTAGTATTGGACAGAATGCCTTTCCTCTTATCCGATACGGTTGGATTTATTAGGAAATTACCGCATCACTTGATTGAAAGTTTCAAGTCTACCTTAGATGAGGTGCGAGAGAGTGATATTCTCTTACATGTCGTAGATATTGCCCATCCACAATATGAAGACCATATCCATACAGTCAATAAAACCCTAACCGAATTAGAGGCTATTGATAAGCCAACCATCATGGTTTTTAATAAAATGGATCTTTACAGGAAACTTAATTTCGATGAATATTTAGATAAGAAAAATAAGGAGTCGATCGAAAAAGATTTGCAAGAAAATCTAAAAAACACCTTTGATAGAGACAACGTGTTTATCTCTGCTATTAAGAAGGAAAAGATTAGTGAGCTTAAAGAGAAGATGAAGCTATTGGTAGAACAGAAATATGAGGAGCGCTATCCGTATAAGACTAAGTATTGGTAGAGTTTAAGTTCAAACACAAGTATCAAGTTCAACATATATGATGTTGACAGTCCGTAATATTCAAAATATCAATTTCGTTTTGATAGAAATTTTGAATATATAATCCTCTGGTAAATGCTGTTAGAAGTAAATCGAGTGTCAACGTTTAGTGTGTTTTGAACTTGGTCTTGATACTTGAATTTGAACTTGAACCCCTACCTCATCCGCTTCAGCCGATTCAATAAATAAATCATTTTAACATTCAAAGAGGGGGTCGCATTAAAAAAGTGCCCATTTATTAATATATGATCGGAAGCCTTTTCGATCGTTTTTAGATCTTTGTAAGCTATTTTTTCCGCCTTTTTGAAATGGGCCTTCCAATATAAAGCAGCCTCCGTCATCGCAAAACCCTCTTTGCAAGAACCAAATACGGTTTGATCACAAATTAAAATAATTTTTTCTTGTTTGGATGGGAATAAATAATACCGCCCCGCATTTTGCAACTTAGGTAAGGGCATTTTTAAGAAATCCGTATAGACCGTTAATTCTTCTTGTTCAAATGCTAAATAATCTAGTAGCATTTGGTACAGATTCACCTGATCGCTTGGAATACCCTCATATTTTAAAGTGGCATCAGAAATAGGCGTTTCATTGATTTCTTGACAATACTTTATTAGAAAGAAATCTAGCAATCCTTCAAAAGAAGTGCTCAACATTTGGTCTACATCTTGATTAATGGATGGTCCTTGTTTGCTATGTATAGAGTAGGCTTCTTCAGCTAGTTGATCGGTACGCAGCTTAAATACTTCTTGAAAATCAGAGCGCATTAAATGATTTAGATAGGCTTCCTTATTCTTTGGATCATGCGCTTCTTTAATACGGGTATCTAAGGCCATAACAAAATACTGCCGAATGGTACCACCTAAGGATTTAACATCTCTAAAATCCAATGGATATTTAGTCTCATAACTTGAATCAATGTAAGAAGATGCTACAGGTATTTCCCCAATACTAGTGCCGCAACCTGCACAAAATTGTGCGCCCAATATATTTTCATGCTGACAATGACCACAAGCCGTTTTTACCTGTTTGACTTTGGCCCCACAATGAGAGCAAAATCTAGCATTATTAGTGAGAGGTGATTGACAAAATTGACAGTTTCCCATGTTTTTTAATTCCTCAATAGTATTTATTCTTAAACAACTACATCGCTAAAATACTCAATTCTTAGGAAAAGAAACAAAATATAGCTTGGAAGGATGTTTAAAAAGTCTTTTTCGGGTACTTGCAATATCTTTTTTTAGACGGAAAGACATTTTTATGCAAGTTCTTAAACAACTTCATTAGTAGATACCTAATTACAAGTGCTTTTGGCGGATTTTTTGCCATATAAAAAGCAAAAGAATTAATAATGAATCGTACCTATTTAACCATTCTCTTCAGTTTTTGTGTTTGTTGCTCGCTTTGGTCGCAACAGGTAGACCTACAGCAGCTTCAAAAAAGGGCGGATAAAGAAAATACAGCTACTATTTACAATCAATTAGCCCTTGCATTGTTGGACGCTAACAAGCCATATGAAGCTAAAGAAATGGCTTCGAAGGCATTGGAATTGGCGACAGCGGAGGCTAAGCAGGAAGAAAATGCTAAGGCCAATCAAACACTTGGGTTAATTTCACAGGTTTCTTTTGACTATACCAGTGCCGTTAAGCATTTTTTAAAGGCGCAAGAGGGATGGAGAGCCGTAGACAATAGGAATGGTTTAGCAGAATCTATATTTTTAGTGGGGAATATTTATTATTTAGAGGATGAATACAAGCAAGCGCTACCCTACTTGAATGAATCGATAGAATTATATGAAAAAACAGGAAATAGGCAAGGAATCGCTTCTGTAAAAAAAGTCTTAGGCGATGTGTACTATAAGCAGAATTTCATTGGTAAAGCAAAAGGAAGTTATGGTCAAGCATTTAATTTATATATCGAAAATGAAGAGTACAAAAAAGCAGCTAGTTTAGCTAGATTCTTAGGTAAACTATCCTTAGATGTAGGAGAATATGAAAGTGCCCAAACTTATTTCAGACAATCTCTAGATTTAAATGGTGCTTTAGAGGATTTAGCGAATATAGCCATTGACTATAAGGATTTAGCCTTAGTCAGTTTGGCTCAAGGACATACAGAAGAAGCACAAGAAAGTAATCAGGTTTCTTTTGATTTAAGAACCCAACTTCAAGATACTTTTGGCTTAGCAGAAAGCTATAAAAACTTTGGCTTAATTGCTTTGGCCAATAAGAATACAACAAAGGCTTATCAACAATTGAAAAAGGCGGGAGACTTGCTGAAAAGTACGACCATCCAAAAAGAAACCCCAACAATTTATACGGCTATTGAGAAAGCCTATGCAACCTTAGGGAAGTATGATGAAGCCTATCAGTATCAATCGGAAGCGGTCAAGAGTAACAAAGTATTGGCTGCAAATGAAAAAGCAAAAGCTTTATATGAACTAACTGTTCGTCATAATGCTGCTTTAGAAGCTGAGAAAAAGCAAAAGCAAATTGCTTTACTAGAAAAAGATAAAGTTGCTGGAAACAGAATTAAATGGTTCTTATTTGCAGTAATAGGCCTTATTGCAAGTTTATTCTCAATGTTATTTTTAAACTTTCAAAGAAAGAAAAAAGCCAACATTTTATTACAGGATAAAAACAATAAAATAGAATGGCAAAAGACGGAAATAGATAGAAAGAACGTCCAACTAGAAGAAAAAGCAGCAAGTCTTGATCTATTAAATACGAAATTAGTCGACGAAATGGCGGAGCGGGAATCAATGGAAAAATCTTCTTTTGCTAGAGATAGTTTCTTAGCGATGATGAGCCATGAGATGCGTACGCCAATAAATATTATTGTCGGCTTAACGCATTTATTATTAGAAGACAATCCGCACGACAGCCAAAAGGAAGCTCTACGAAAGCTACAATTCTCTGCAAATAATTTGGTGGTATTTATTAATGATGTGTTAGATTATTCTAAAATTGAAGCTGGTAAGTTAGTCATGCAAAATAGATCTTTCTCCGTCTCCAAAGTAGTGGAAGAAGTGAAAAATTGGTCTATTGCCCAAGCGAAAGAAAAGAATGTAAGTCTTAATTTTGAAATAGATAAAAAGATACCAGAGAAATTAGTGGGTGATCCCGTTCGATTAAATCAAATCATCACAGATCTAATCAGTAATTCTTTGAATTACACAGAGAATGGATATATTAATACGAAGATCAATTTACATAAATTGAACAATAATGAACTAACCCTCTTCATCCAAATTGAAGATAATGGTAAAGGAATTGAGCAGGCAAAATTGAAAGAAATGTTCAAGAATTTTACCAGGGATCCAAAAGCAGATCTATATGATGGGGTAAGTACCTCAGGATTGGAATTAGCCATCACTAAAAGATTGGTAGACTTACAAAATGGCAAAATCGAAGCGAATAGTATTCTAGGAGAAGGTTGTACCTATAAGATGTTCCTACCTTTTACAACATTGTCTGACGATACGACTAGTACGGCGGAAGAAAAGAAAGTCATATCTTATAACTTTATGGTTGGCAAAAATGTACTAGTCGTAGAGGATAATAAGATCAACCAACTAGTAGTGCGGAAGATGTTAGACAAAATTGGGATGAATGTTACTACTGCTGATGATGGATTACAAGCATTAGATGCTATTCAAAACAATGGCTATTTTGATTTGGTATTAATGGATATTCAAATGCCAAATATGGATGGCTATAGAGCAACTGCGGAAATCCGAAAATCTCCTGATCCAAAAATCAGTCAAATGCCTATCATTGCCCTGACGGCTTCTGCTTACTTATCTGAAAAGGAAAAAGCGCAGTTGTTTGGAATGGATGAACATGTAGGAAAGCCTTTTGGCCCCGATGAGTTAATGGAAAAAATTAGTGCGTGTCTTTCTAAGGATCGTCAAAAAATTAAAGTGGTGTCCCGATCAAACAATTGATTAGGATTTTTAGGATTTCTGGATTATAGGATCGCACATCATTTGGGATCCTATAATCATTGATGAATAGGTGGGAAAGTCTTTTGGATCCTATGAGTTGATGGAAAAATTTTGGGCGTGTCTTTCTATAGATCGTCAGAAAATTAAGGGGGTATCCCGGTCAATTAATCAGGATTAGGATTTTTAGGATTTCTGGATTATAGGATCGCACATCATGTGATCCTATAATCCCTAAATCCTACCATTCTAATCATTCTTTGATCGCCGCTTCTTACCAAATATATCTAACTTCTCTTTTGTAGGGTCATCTTCTTTATCCGCTTCTCTTGGCGGTTCTTCTGATACCAAGTTAAAGATCTTCTCTTTGTATTTCCATAACCCATCTGCAAAATAATAGCCTTCGTAGCTGCCATCAGGAACATTGACCATACCTTGGCCTTTGTATTGACCACGCATTTGAATCAAGTGATCGTGAATGATGATATTTAGCTTTTCATCATAATTTAGGCGGACGGCTATAGAGGCATCATATTCTAAATACAAACGATTTTTCGAGCTTGGCGGATAACCTTCTATTTCCTTGGAGAATAATGGCGCCCCGAATACAGGAGCCCCGTCTTCATCAAAAGATAGAATTTCTGCCACTTTGCGCTTGCGAAAAAACTCGAATCCATCATAGCCAAATAATAAGTATTTAGTCGCTACACTATCAAAAGCAAAAATATTGTAATATAAGGCACCATACCATTCCTCTGGTCCAAGGGTCTCATACTCTAAATCATACGATTCTATATTTTCAGAATCATCTACTAATGGATATATAGACCCCGACTCATCATTTTTTTGAATCAAGCCACCATATTTATAGGTATCATTGTCGACAAAAAGTTGCCAAGTAAATATTCTAAACGTACTATCTGGGGCTTGTTGAATAGACACTGATTGAATCGCTTCAAATGGGTAATTGAAAGATGCGGGTTGCTTTAGGGTGGCTAATAAAGACGTTTCAAACTCCTCGTAAGCAGCTAATCGATCTTCTAATAAAGAATCGTTGACCACTTTATTTGCTAGCGTTGCTAGTGTCTCTTCCGCTTTTGGAAAAGAAAAATTGGCTTCTTGGGCAAAAAGTAATTGTCCAGAAGTACTGGTCATAAAAAGAATAAGAAAACCGAATAATCGCATATGGTATGGAAGCTTTATTATTAGACTCGTCTGTTGGGATACGTGTCGGACACCTTCAAAGGTGTCCGACACGTAGGAATCCCAAGTTCTTAAGTTAGACACTGAAGGAATAACGAATATTGCATGATTTTCATTGTCTCAACTCCTTTGTGGAACTCCTAAACTTATCTTAAAAAAAAGGGATACTCTAGGAGCATCCCTTTTTTTAGAGGTCAGAGGTCAGACCGTTTCCTCCGGAACTGTCAGAGGTCAGACGTATGACGTTGACCACATAACGCTTCTGACAGCGCAGCGGTCTGACAGCGTAGCGATCTGACTTCTAAGCTAATGTATCAAAAGCCTGCTGTAAATCGCCTTTAATATCCTCTATATGTTCAATACCGACAGATAATCTTAATAGATTAGGTAGAACACCTGCAGCTATTTGCGCTTCTTCAGACAATTGTTGATGCGTGGTGGCAGCTGGTTGAATAATTAAAGTCTTAGCATCTCCTACATTTGCAAGGTGACTGACTAACTTTAAATTATTGACAAAACTGACCGCATTGGCTTTGTCCCCTTTAATAGTAAAACTTAAGACCCCACCAAATCCATTTCTAAGGTATTTTTTAGCAAAAGAATGACGCTCATGACTTTCCAAGCCAGCATACCATACTCTGTCTACTTGTGGATGATTTTCTAGCCAAGTTGCTATTTCCATCGCATTATCTACCGTTCTTTGTACTCTAAGCGATAAAGTCTCTAAGCCTTGTAGTAATAAAAAGGAATTGAATGGACTCAAAGCAGGACCAAAATCTCTAAGGCCTTCTACTCTTGCTCTAATAGCAAATGCAATATTGCCAAATGGGCCACCTTCACCAAATACCTCCCAAAACTTTAAGCCTTGGTAGCCTTCTGATGGTTCTGTAAACTGAGGGAAATTTCCATTACCCCAATTAAAGTTACCCGCATCGACAATTACGCCCCCGATAGACGTACCATGACCACCTATCCATTTAGTAGCAGATTGTACGACTACATTTGCTCCATGATCGATTGGTCGACATAAATAGCCACCAGCACCAAAGGTGTTATCTACCACTAATGGTATACCTGCCAATTTTGCAATACTTGACAAATTTTCAAAATCTGGTACTCTAAAACTCGGGTTACCAATGGTTTCACAATAGATCGCTTTGGTATTTTGATCTACTAAATCCGCATAATCTTGTGGATTTTCACTAGCGGCAAATCGTACCTCGATACCAAGTCGCTTAAAGGCCACCTTAAATTGATTATAAGTTCCTCCATATAAGTTAGAAGAAGAAACAATGTTATCTCCTGCTTGACAAATATTATTTAAGGCAATAAATTGGGCTGCTTGACCTGCTGCCACACCTAATGCCGCAACACCACCTTCTAAGGCAGCAATTCTTTTTTCAAAAGCATCTGTCGTCGGATTCATAATCCGAGTATAAATATTACCAAATTCTTTTAGGGCAAAAAGATTAGCGCCGTGCTCGCTGTCTTTAAAAACATAAGAAGAGGTTTGATAAATTGGGACTGCTCTAGACATGGTCGTACCTTCTACTTCCTCTTGTCCAGCATGTAATTGTAGGGTTTCAAAACGATAATCAGACATTGAAAATGTGTTTTAAAGTTATAATGAGTAAAGTTTATTTCGTGAATTATATGGCCACTTTTGTAGCAATATTTGACTTAGCCAAGGCTTGATCTACATCCGACATGATATCATCTACATGTTCTAAACCCACCGATAATCTTATCAAACCAGGGGTAATTCCTACAGCTAATCTCTCTGCTTCCGATAATTTTGAATGCGTCGTTGAAGCTGGATGCGTAATAATCGACCGAGCATCTCCTAAATTAGAAGAAATAGAAATCATTTTAAGGGCATCAATAAACTGAGCCCCGCGTGCTATTCCGCCTTCCACCTCAAAGGTGACAATACCGCCACCTTGACTCATCTGTCGCTTCCCTAGTTCGTATTGTGGATGCGCAGGATGATGCGGGTATAGTACTTTTAGTACATCTGAATGATCGTCAAAATACTGTGCTAATTGGCTAGCATTGGCACAATGTCGATCCATTCTTACGGCTAAAGTTTCCAAACTTTTAGAAATGACCCATGCATTAAAAGGAGACATGGCTGGACCACTATGACGGATAAAGGTTTGCACTTCTTGCATCAAATCTTCTCGTCCCACGATCAATCCACCAAGCACTCTTCCCTGACCATCCATCCATTTAGTGGCTGAATGAACAACGATATCTGCTCCATACTTAATAGGCTGCTGTAGATAGGGTGTTGCAAAACAATTATCTACATTAAATATCAAATCATGCGCTTTAGCAAATTTCCCTGCTTGCGCCATATCAATCATCGCTAAGCCTGGATTGGATGGCGTTTCCATGACCAGCATCTTTGTATTAGGCTGCACGGCCGTTTCCCAACTAGCTACATCTGTTGGATCTACATAAGTATAACTAATCCCCCATCTAGGTAAAATATTCGTTAAGATTTGATGGGTGGAACCAAATACGGCTCTAGAGGCGATCACATGATCTCCTTGTTTTAAAAAAGAAATAATACTCGTAAACACGCCTGACATTCCTGAGGCAGTCGTAAATCCTGCTGCTGCGCCTTCCATTTGACACACCTTTTCAACTAACTCGGAGGTACTTGGATTAGAGTATCGACTATAAATATTTCCCTCTGCTTCTCCTGCAAACATAGCTCGCATATGAGCGGCATTGTCAAATGTAAAACTAGACGTTAAGAAGGTCGGCGTACTATGCTCTTTGTATTGCGTTCTTTCCGTTTGCGTACGGATAGCCTTTGATTCAAAGTGCTTCATTGTTTGTTTGTTTTGTTTAGAAGTCAGAGGTCAGATCGTTCTGCTTAGCTTACGCTAAGGGAACTGTCAGACCGCTATGCTGTCAGATTTATGAAATTGACCTCACCACGCTGTCAACATCATACATCTGATAGCGCAGCAATCTGACATCTGACAGCATAGCGATCTGACAACATAGTGGTCTCCATTTATTTCAAAAGAAACTGAGAAATAATATAAGTCAACTGCCCATATTCAATCAAAAAGCCATCATGACCATAATCAGATTCAATGATTTCTAAGGAAGCATGTTTAATATATTGTGCTAAATATTCCTGCTCTCTTACAGGAAATAAAATATCGGTAGTAATACCGACGACTAATGTTTTCGCAGTGACCCTCAATAATGCCGCTTCTGTTCCCGCTCTATCTCTTCCTACATCATGAGAATCCATGGCTTTTGTCAAGGTATAATAGGCAAGCGGTTCAAATCGTTTTCTTAATTTTATACCTTGGTATCGTTGATAAGAACTTGCTCTGAAATCATCTATTTTAGATACTTCGTCTTGTTGAGAGGCATCATAAGTATTATAGTGTCTATAGCTAGCCATTGCAATCGCTCTGGCTGCTTCTAAGCCTTTGAAACCTGCTTCTGGATGCTGGTGATAAAGCGTTGGATCTGCCTCCAAAGCCATTCTTTGTGCTTCATTTAAGGCGATGCCCCAAGGAGAAAATTTAGCATTAGTAGCAATAGGAATAATGACCTTAAATAAATCCGGTTCCATTACTGCCCACTCCATTAATTGCTGCCCACCAAGAGAACCGCCTATCCCAATCTGTATCTCTTTTATTTCCAAATGTTGCTTTAAAATTTGGTGGCCTCTTACCACATCCCTGATAGTGATCAAGGGAAAATCTTTTAAGTAGGGTTTCTCTGTTTTGGGATTCACTGATGATGGACAAGTGGAGCCATAGCAGGAACCCAATACATTGGCACAAACAATAAAATAGTTCTTGGGGTCAAATAATAAGCCTTCCCCAATAAGTCCATCCCACCAATCGAGTGCATCTGCATTGCCCGTTAATGCATGAAAAACCCAGAGTACATTTTTTTTATGGGGTTCAAAAGTTCCATAAGTACAATAGCCAATTTCTAGCTCAGGCAATACCTCCCCACTATCAAGCGCAAAGGCTTGTGTATGTTTTAAAATATGTAATTCGGTCTTTCTATAATTATCGATCAAAATCGGTACTTAAAGTTAAATAAATGCACTAGTGCAAACCCTTTTACAAATAGAACAACTGCCTACATTAAACATTGATTGGCGTTCCCTAAAACAATCTAATAGATAGATGCTTTAGCGACCAACAAACAATATTAGATGGATACCTTCACTGCAAGGCATCTAAATGAAGACACAAATGACCAAAAAAATGTACGTTGTATACTTTTTTGTCTTTATAGTTCCAAATACTATTTCCTACCGTGTAGAAAATATTTTGGCGGGAATTGGCACCTTACCTAAAGGAGTTAGGGAGGTTGCCAGGGTTGCATGGAGCCCGATCTCTTCACCCTTCTCTATAAAAACCCATCAAGATGGGAATGAAAAATAGAGGATTCTATTAAAGCAGTATCTTATGAATGACAAGAATATAATGTATGTTTATTAATTCATCATTCCTTAAAAACAGATACTTACTTTTGCGGAAATATAATGGTTCTATTTAACCATTTCGTTGCAAAACTATTGGGAATTTTAGTAATATTCAAATTTATGGTAAAGTTTATTGCTGTTATTTTCAGATCATTTATATGTTCATATTTTCATATTCTATAGGAAACGGTTAATAAAATCAGCTATTACAAAAGTAAAACACATGAATTTATTAAAATCAATTTTTATTTCTACCTTTCCGATAGTCGCTTTATTGATAGCTGTTTATAGTGGAAAAGTTTTATTTCTCGAAGGGATTTCTTTGGAATATGCTGGTCTTTTTCTAGCCTCTTTTCCTATTGTTTTATTTTTCTTATCTCTCTTTATAAATAACATTCCAAGAACATCTGCAAAGTTATTTCCTTGGACGCTTATTATTGGAATAGGCTCTTTAATGACTTTTTTTGGGGAACCGAAAGTTTATTATTTAGCGATTTTTACCGATATCTTGTGGACCTTATACGTGGGTTGGTATTCTACTTTTAACAATCGCGCTGATAATACGGTGTTAGAAGTTGGCCAAAAATTACCTTCTTTCCAATTGGAAGATGCTAAAAGCAATACGGTTTCCAACGATCGTTTTATTGGTAATCCTAGTATCTTTTTATTTTATAGAGGTAATTGGTGTCCACTCTGTATGGCACAAATCCAAGAAATTGCCGATCAATACAAAGAACTCGAAAAGCGGGGCGTCAATATGGTCTTTATTAGTCCACAACCTCATAAATTTACGGCCTCTCTTGCTAAAAAATTCCAATTAGGTTTTCATTTTTTAGTGGATAAAGGCAATCAGGTGGCACAACAGTTACAGCTATTAAGTGAAAATGGCTTGCCTTTTGGATTCCAAGCATTAGGCTACGATTCTGATACCGTAATGCCAACTGTGATCATTACGGATAAAAATGGGACCATTCTTTTTGCTGATTTAACGGACAATTATCGTGTCCGACCAGAACCTAGTACTTTTATAAAAATACTAGATGAATCGGTTGGGTAAGGAATGAAGAAATTAAAATTAATAAAAATATTAATATGAAAATTGAATTAACAAGAGCGGATGATGCTTATAACTTCATCTCCACAAGTGAGGAAGGCCATACCGTTGTTTCGGATGGATCGGTAGGTATTGGGGGCGGCAATAAAGGAATGCGGCCTATGGAAATGGTCTTATCCGCATTAGCAAGCTGTAGTTCTATAGATGTGGTTATGATTCTTAAAAAACAACGCCAACAGTTAGAGGATATAAAAGTAACTATCACTGGCAATCGGGCTACGGATCAAGTCCCAGCCGTTTTTACTGATATTCACATCCACTTTCAATTATTCGGTACGATCAAACCTAAGAAGGCGGAACAAGCCGTGACGGGGTCTATGGAAAAGTATTGCTCTGTTTCAAAAATGCTGGAACCTACGGTGAAGATTACGCATAGCCATGAGATTGTTGCTGTTTAGAAGTCAGAACGCTGCGCTGTCAGAAGTCAGAATACTACGCTGTCAGATTTATGATGTTGACTACGTGATACGCTATAAATTCTGATAATTTTTTTCTCTAACGTACACTTTTTAATTTTTTTAAGAAATACAGTTTTTGGAACAGATCGTCGAGGTTTGTAACCTCGACGATCCTATAGTCAACATCATAAATCTGACAGCGCAGCGTTCTGACAGTTCCGTTAGCGAAGCTAACTAGAACGATCTGACGACTGACTTCTTTTATTTTGCTCCTTCCTCCGCTTCTTTTTTATCTTCTGCTGCCCGTACCCGCTTAGCGACTCCAATACTCAATTCATAGAGAAAAAATAAAGGAATGCCAATCAAAAACTGCGTAATAACATCTGGCGGTGTAATCATAGCTGCCAATACCAAAATAATCACAATCGCATGTCGTCTATAGGTCCGCATGAATTCTGCATCAATCAGACCAATTTTAGCAAGAAAGTAGACCCCCACGGGTAATTGAAAAATAATACCAGTAGGTAAGGTGAATAAGACCATATAGTTGACATAAGAATCTAAGGTAGGCGCATTGATAGCTCCTATATCGTAACTAGCTAAAAATTTAATAGCGAAAGGAGCAATAACAAAATAGCCAAAGGAAACGCCCGCAGCAAATAATAAAGAACAAACGAATACAAAACCTCGAGCGGCCCTTCTCTCTTTATCATATAAACCAGGTTTGATAAATCGCCAAATCTCCCACAAGATATAAGGGAAAGACATGACGACTCCTAACAATAAAGAGGCTTTGATATGTACTATGAATTGCTCTGCAAAAGCCCGTGTTTCCAGATTAAATATAGGCGGAGAAAAGGAAGGAATTACTTTTGATATAATCTGATAGGTAATAAAATCTCCTTGTTTTGGAGACATAAAGACCCACTGAAAAAAGCTTTTGCCACCCAAAAAAGCGGCAGTAGCAAATATAATAATTGAGCTAATCGAACGAATCAAATGCCAGCGCAATTCTTCCAAGTGATCTAAGAAAGACATTTCTTTCTCTTCTACACCTGATCCCAATTTATCTACATCTACTTGGTCGAGTGGCATTATTTATATAGGTTTTAATTTTTTTTTAAGAATAGATCTATTCAGATCTAAAGAGAAGCTTTTTCACTTGCTTCTGCATATTCGTCAAATTTATAAATAAATTCGGCTTATACCTATGATTGATCGATTTTTTACACTGCTAGGCATTTAATTAGAACAGGAATATCGACTCTAGTTTTATACTAATTTTATCCATGGATTCGTACCGTGAGAAAATCTTAAATCATATATATTACATCATAAATCAGTCTGATGTTGACTAATTAGCAGATGTATGATTTATGAAGTTTGATGTATGATTTTTCCCAAAAACAAAAATGCGCTGAACTCCATAAGGAATCCAACGCATTTTAAGTCGTTTGTATTTGAATTAGCGATCGCTGAAGTTCAAATTTTTACAGTATTTTAGTATCGGTCACCACCGAAACCACCTCGGCCACCGCCGCCACCGTAGCCACCACGACCGCCACCGCCGCCGCCATAACCACCTCGGCCACCGCCGCCACCGTAGCCACCTCGGCCACCGCCTCTACCGCCTCGGTCTTCTCTTGGTTCCGCTTTCTTTACTACAATTGTTCTTCCGTCTAATTCAGAATCGTTTAAATCGTCGATAGCAGCTTGTGCTTCATCGTCATTTGGCATTTCAACGAATCCAAATCCTTTGGATCGTCCAGTAAATTTGTCATTGATAATCTTTACAGAATCAACTGCTCCAAATCCTTCAAATACTTCTCTTAGATCATCTTCCTGTGTGTCGTAATTAAGTTTTGCAACAAAAATATTCATAAAAAAAAATTAAGGTAACTAATAAGTCGATCATCAACAATGGGGCATTAACAACTCGGGCAATCAAAGAACATGCCTTTGAATGAATTTGAAAGTAAGTCCGATCTTAAGAAAAGGAAAAAACTTTGCAGGTAGGAGTGTAAACTTAGCTGAAAATTCAAAACTTATATAGATACAAATTAAAAAACAAGAGCATAAAATAGATGTGAAGCCTGAAAGATTTGAACGAAAAACAATAGTTAATACAATAAATCGATTATGCTAGACAAATAGATAAACTCGAAATCAGTGCAAGTTATTTGATTTTTTTTAAAATACCACGTTTTTAAAAAAAAATTAATCCTTTAATGGCTCTAATGTATAAAGGTGTCGGACACTTCGCTTTAGCTAAAGTGGGCGACACTTTGAAAGTACTTTGAAAGTGTCGCCCACTTTTACGCTCAAAAATCAATTTTAGTAACGACGAAATAATAGGTCCGTCAAATTGGGCGAGACTATTTTGTTCTCTCAACCCCACCCGTTTCACGGTTCATAAACATCGTTTATTCATGCTAAAAATTCTTTGCATAGTTGGGCTACGGAAATAATTTTAGTGGGAAATGAGGATGAATGAACGATCCCGCAGGGTGAATGTCCAGTGGACATTCAAGTGAATGAACCGCAAGCGGATAGGATGCTCAAATGCCGTCCAAACCAGCCCGCTGACGCAGTCGGGCGGGTGGCGGAGTTATTGTTTTGCCGTTACTTAGGGAGCAGGTAATAAATAAGGTACCCAAAATGGTAGTTTTAGTTTGTTCTTATTCAAGGCGCAAAAAACGGAGTTATGCCGTAGCATAATGAGTATTTTTGTAACGCAGAAGAAGGGCAAAATAAAGCTGCCAGATGGGTAGGTTATATTTTACCTGTTCCCTTAACTAGAAATTATAGGTAAAAGCAATTCTATAATCTAATGGAATATCTGAAGAACCATCATCTATCACATTCCATAGGATGGATATTTCATATCCGATTAAGCCGCCACTACTGCCATAACCTCCACCAACAAAAAAGTTATCTCTACTTCCTCTAAATGTTTCTCCTATTGAGTCGACTCCTGCTCTACTTTCAATTTGGTACTCTACATGTGCAAAGAAAGGATTAATTACTTTGTACCTAGCAAATCCTCCAATCGCATAGTTTAAAAGATTATATTTCTCTCTACTAGCACCACTACCAACTCGAATGTGCGCATAATCCAATTCTGCTCTTGGGCCAACAGAGAATTTTTCTGTTAGTTTATAGCCGACCATTGGAGAAAGGGAGAAATTAAATTGGCTAGAATTTCCACCGCCACCAAAGTTCAAGCCTATTCCGCCTCCATACCATAAGCGATGCGGTCCGAATCCGCCTTCATCAAAATAGTCTTCTACTTTATCTTTTGAGGTCCTTGTTTGCCTTTGTGCATCTGCATTAAAACTAAAGCCAATTAAAAAGACTAATAGAAAGGTAGATACTTTAAGTATATTACTAGCCTTAAACCCTTGTAATTTAGACAGTTGTAAATTCATATTATTATAAATAAGTGAGATAAATTATTATGTTAAATTGCCTTTGTCTTCTTTATTCGTAAATTTCCACATTCGGAAAAAAAGCTGGCCAGCTAAACCAATAAGCTATATTAGAGGTCACTGGCTTTAAATCTTCCTCTGATATCAAATCAATTGTTTCTCCAAAAACATTAAACTCTTGTCCGTTTTCGTCTTTGATGATTAGCATACTTGGATCAGCTATACTAAAATTCGCTATGCTGCCATCTGCTCTTGTTCTATCGTAAGCAACAATCAAGTCTTTTTCTTGGCTGCCGATGATAACAAGTGGAACACCTCTAAACTCATCATGAATAATTCGATGACCTTCTTCTGGAAAAATGGACATTGGATACACTTTTGCATCCTCGCCAACAATTACACCTAATCCTTTTTCTTTATACGAAATCGGTTTCGGCAAGGTCTCTAAAGGAACTGTTAAATCGAATAGAACCGTTGTATCTGTTCGATAATCTCCGTAAGGATAGGTTTGATACGGTCTATTGAATCCTGTCTTTGTTGTTAAGACTTGACTATTTGGAAAAAGTAATTGCCAAGCCCCCCAATTCATTTCAATTACTGGATATTCTTT
>CALJIY010000461.1 GCA_937973945.1 uncultured Saprospiraceae bacterium
GTAGCGGGAACAGGACTTGAACCTGTGACCTTCGGGTTATGAGCCCGACGAGCTACCAACTGCTCCACCCCGCGATATTGGATTGCAAAAGTATATTAATGAAATGATATTTCAAAATATTTTTGAAAATAATGGCATAAATATTTGATTTGATTAATCTTTGCAGGGATTTTGTATACAAAAGTAAAATCTTTCGTTAGAATCTACCTACATGGTCCTTTTTTTCAAAATTTTGCGTCTTATATGCAAAATAGATAAGAGGTTCTTTGAACTACAAAAGAAACAAAAGGCTTTTGTTGCCTATTGTCGTTCAAAAAATAGAAAAATTATAATTAAAACATGGCCACTAAAACTGCAGTCAAAAAAGGAAGCAAATCAAAAATTGAAAAACCAGCAACCGCTATTTTACTCATTCACTGCCCGGATCAACAGGGAATCGTAGCTGCCATCACGGATTTTTTACATAAGAATTCTGGAAATATTATTGATATTCAGCAGCATGTGGATCACTTAGATCAGCGTTTTTTTATGCGGGTGGAATGGGAGACGGATAATTTTCTAATTCCAAAGGATAAAATTGATGAATATTTTGGCACTTTGATTGGCAATCATTTTAAGATGGAATGGCGATTACACTTATCGGATCAAAAGCCAAGGATGGCGATTTTTGTGTCTAAAATGTCGCATTGTTTCTACGATATTCTTCAACGAGTCATGTCTAATGAATGGGAGGTAGAGGTACCTTTGATTATTAGTAACCATGAAAATTTAAAATATATCGCGGATCGTTTTGAGATTCCGTTTCATGTGATTCCGATTACGAAAGCAACGAAGGCGGAACAAGAAGCGAAGGAGATTGAATTATTAAAATCACATAATATTGATTTTGCGGTCTTGGCTAGATATATGCAAATCTTATCCGATGATTTTGTCAATCACTTTCCAAATCAAATCATTAATATCCACCACTCTTTCTTACCTGCTTTTAAAGGAGCAAAACCGTATCATGCGGCGTATCAAAGAGGAGTAAAAATTATTGGTGCGACTAGCCATTTTGTTACAGCGGATTTAGATGAAGGGCCTATCATTGCACAAGGCGTAAGAAAAGTAAGCCATAGAGATCGGATCAAAGATTTGATCCGAATGGGCAAGGATTTAGAAAAGATGGTCTTGTCTGAAGCTATCTATGCGCAGTTGCAACATCGAGTGTTGCCTTATCAAAATCGGACTGTTGTTTTTTAGCGGATGAACGTAACTCAAGCTTCTATACTAAGGACAGGATAAAAACCGAATTTAAAGATACAATTGTCAACATCAAATTGTCAACGTCTAGGCGGGTTGGCCCGTCCAAAAACTGTTTGACCGGAGGGAGTTTTTTTGGACTAGAATTTTTGGTTCTTTTTTTTCAATGAAAAAAGAACAAACATCTAGCTTCCTTATTTTCGGTTTTTTATCCTGTCGCAAGTATAGTTTGAGTTGAATAATTATTTTTCTCAAGCTGGAAGCTTGAGGTACGGGAAGTTTGAGCGTCCTAAGCGACCTAAATTGCCTTTCTCATTTAAATGAGGAGGGCAATTTTTATTTAAAACAAAAACCATATCTATTCCAAAGAATTTTCGCCTTTTATAAAATTTTATTTTTAAAATATAATATTTGGCTAAACTTTTGCAAGTATCTTGAGCAAAGGACTTCTGGTTAACTCCATTCCAGAAACCTTATCCTACCACAACAACAACCTTATCACATTCAAGACATATAGTTATTGACTTTTAGGAACGTGTCCTTGATGCATTCCTTACGAGGAGGTACTGCTATGTTCAATTTCTTTTTTAAAGAAAACATCTATCTGATAGCTACTGACTATCACTGTAACTTCAAGTTATTAAGGAATGGTTTAATAATAAACCATTCAAAAGATGGACATTTTCAATGGATTTAACCAAATAACATGGGTATTCAAAACTTACACATTTTGCTATGCAATAGCTTTGCATTTGCTAAAGTCCTACCTAAACTTAGCTGCCTTTTACTACTGTTATGCAGCTCTTTTTTCTTACAAGCACAAGCTGATTGTGACAATGTAACAGATGGAGGCGCAATTGCAGGAGACGAAACAGGTTGCGCAAGACCTTCCTTTGATCCTGGACTCATTTCTTCTATTGCCACACCAAGTGGCGGCAGTGGACAATTAGAGTATTTATGGATGAAAACGACAGGTGATCCAAATGCGTCTTTCAATGAATGGGATATTATCCCAGGTGCGAAAGGATTATCTTATGATCCCCTGCCTATTTTCCAAACCACCTACTATGCTAGATGTTCTAGACGTTTTCCTTGTAGTGATTATAGTGGGGAAACCAACTTTATTACTAAGGAAATAAAATGTTGTGAATTTGATGTCACGATTAGTCCTTCTGCAAGTGTCGCTTGTATTGGAACGTCTATATCATTAACAACAAATGGTCCTACAAATGCTTCTTATAGCTGGACGAGCAATGGTGGCTCAATAGATAATCCGACTAGTGCTACCCCTGTATTTAGTGCTACTACGGGTGGCAGCTATACGATCAGTCTAGAGGTAACTAATAGTGAGGGTTGTCAAGGCATTGCTACTATTCCAATTACGATTAGTAGCTTAGTGGCAACTGCCAATATTACAAATGCCACCTGTGGCGGCGATGATGGTAGTATTACGGCTACTGTTTCTGGTGGTACGGCCCCTTATAGTTTTGATTGGGGAGATCGTTTTGGAAACACGGCTACCATTAATAATTTGGCGGCTGGTAATTATATTGGAATCATTACGGATAGCAATGGCTGTTCCACTACCGTTTCAGGAGAGGTTGTAGGGACGGCCAATATAAACACGACCATTACTACCACTGATGCATCTTGCGCAGGGGGAGATGGAAGTATTAATTTGAGTATCACTGGCGGGCAGGCTCCGTATATCATAAATTGGGATAATAATCTCGGTTCTACTACAAATCCTACTAATTTATCAGCAGGCACCTATTCTGTAACGATCACGGATCAAAGCGGTTGTAATCATACAGAAGTCGCTACTATTTCGGGAGCAACCAATATTAACGTAAGTGCTCAAACAAGCAACGCCTCTTGTTCAAACGGAAATGACGGTAGTATTGTACTATCTGTAGCACAAGGTACTGCACCTTATAGCTATACGTGGTCTGGTGGTGTAAGTACAGGGGCAAGCGCTGAAAATTTAGCGCCAGGCACTTATGAGATAACTGTATTGGACGCAGGAGGATGTTCTGCAATTATCAATAGAACTATTTTAGCACCAGCTCCACTGACAGCCAATATCGCATCTGATGAAGCTTGTACCGTAAGTTCAGGTACCTCAACGATTACGGTTTCTGGAGGCACACCAGGCTACACTTACGCATGGAATGATGCCAACAATCAAACGACACAACAAGCAATTAACTTAGCAGCAGGTGCTTATGTGGCAACAATCACCGATAGTAATGGCTGTACAACAACTGCCTCAACTACTGTTAGCGCAGGTGGATTATTAGTGACGGCTGAAACAACAAAGACTGCTTGTATGGGCGCTCCAAATGGCACAGCTATTATCTCTGTCGCTAATGGTGTAAGTCCTTTTTCTTATCAATGGAACAATGGCTTACCCAATAGAGATCGCTTTGAAGGATTAGCGGAGGGCACTTATAATGTGACCGTCACAGATGCCGCTGGCTGTACTGGCTCTGTAGAAGCTAAAGTCTATAGAGACAGTGAGTTTAGTATATCTGTAAATGTACAAGGAGCCACTTGTAATGAAAATAATGGCCGTGCGGCTGTTATAGTGGAAGGGCCTCAAGATGACTACACTTATAGATGGAACGATAGCAATAATACCACTACGAATGCTGCTGCTGGATTAGCACCAGCCATTTATACTGTAACGGTTACCGATTCTGGTGGCTGCTCGCTTACTGCAGATGCTAGTATTACGGGTAGTGCTACAAATTTATCTGCAAATATCACCGCTACTGCCTCTCAAGTATGTGGAGGCGAGTTAATTGGTTTGAGCACTACTGTACAAGGCACCGTGACGAGCTATACGTGGTCTGCTAGTTCTGGGTCTTTTGACAATTCCTCCATCGCTAATCCAACTTATACAGCATCGGAAAGTGGCAATCACACCATTACCTTAAGTGTACAGGATAACAATGGTTGCCAAGCGACGGCAACTACTACGATACAAGTTTTTCAACCAATTGGTGGAACAATTTCTACGACTGATAATACCACTTTCTGTGTAGATGATGGTCGAGCAGATGTCGTGAATGTCAACTTAGTAAATGGAACTGGAAGTGCTTCTATTTGGGTCATCACAGATAGTGCGGGCAATATTTTAGAAGTGACGAATAGTCCTGTATTTGATTTTGAAGGAGTAGCCGCAGGTATTTGTTTCATACAGCATGTTAGTTATAATAATACCTTAACAGGAAGTATTTTGCCAGGTGGAAATATGAATGATTTAATTGGCTGTTTTTCTGTATCTAATAGTATCCAGATCGAACGATTAGCTGGTGAAAATTGCACCGTACTCTGTCAAGTAGCTGGAGGAACTTTATCTACTGCTGACCCTACTACCCTTTGCGTAGGTGATGGCTCAGCAGATCAAATCAATGTTAGCTTATTAGGAAATCAAGGTGCCCAATCTACTTGGGTTATCACAGATAATGAGGATAACATTCTTGACTTACCAGTAGGTCCTCCTTTTGATTTTGAAAATGTACCGAGTGGGATTTGTAAAATTTGGCATATCAGTTCTATTTATCCATTAAGCAGTTTAGCTGTAGGTGTTAATGTGAATACGATTTCCGATTGTCATGCTTTGTCTACGAATGCTATTGTTGTAAATAGAATAACACCAAGTGCTATTTCTATTAATGCAGCGACAACCACTACCTGTAGAAATACACCTATTCAATTATCAACTAATCTTACAGGTACGACGAATGCTTTTTCTTGGACTTCCATTGGTGAGGTGTTTGATGATGCCAATAGTGCTACTCCTACTTTCACCCCATCTTTCCCTGGTAGTTATACGGTAACCGTTGCAGTCTCTGATGGCGTTTGTACTAGTACTGGAACCATCACGATTGAGGTGCCAGACGATCTGCAGATAAGTGCAGAGGTCACTCCCAATGAATGTGCTGGACAAAGCACTGGTAGTATCAGTCTGACTATCAATGGTGGATCAGCACCCTTTACCTATGCTTGGGCGGATGGGATCAATACGAGTAGTACTTTGTCAGATTTAGAAGCTGGAGATTATACCGTATCCGTTACGGATGCTAATGGATGTTCTGCTACTAGCACGATAGCTATAACGTCTACTACTACCCTATCTTTGACTCTTACTGGAACAGATTTATTATGTAACGGAGATCAGACAGGAGAAATTCATGCAGAGGTAAGTGGTGGACAAGCCCCATATACTTATGTATGGAATGGAAAAGAAGAAACCAATCACCTAACAGGTTTATTAGGCGGCATTTATCAAGTCGTTGTAACAGACGCTAATGGTTGTTCTATTAGAGAAGACATCACCATTCAAGAGCCATCTCTTATTGAGTTTGTCCCTGAAGTAAGCCCTGCTAACTGCAATTTAGGTGGAACCGCTGCTGTGGTAGCAACAGGTGGAAGTGGCAGCTTGAATTATCAATGGAGTATTCCTAACAGTCCCAATGAACCATCTATTACCAATCTAGCAGCTGGTATTTATACAGTAACTATTTCCGATCAAAATAACTGTTCTGTTGTTACCGCCATGGAAGTATTGTTACAAGGTATCACCCAATGTGATCTGGAAATATTAAGTCCAATTACTTCTGCCAACGGTACAGAAGGGTCACTTAGTTTAAGTGTTACAGGTGGCAATGACTATACTTATCTATGGAATACAGGAGATACAACTGCCACGCTTAGTGGTCTGAATGCAGGGGATTATACCGCAACAGTCACCGATGGATTTGGCTGTACTTGTTCTAGCTCTATCACTTTAAATAATCCAGCAAAGATTGGTGATTATGTTTTTGAAGATAAAAATAATAATGGCCTACAAGATCCTACAGAATGGCCATTAAGAGGGGTCTTATTACAAGTGAGTGGTACGACTGCTGAAGGAGCAATTTTCTTAGATGAAACTCGAACAGATGATGATGGGATTTATCAATTCCTGGTACCAGCTGGTACTTATAAAATTACTGTGATAGATCATTTAAATCTAGCCTTTAGTCCACAAAATGCAGGTGATGATGAGGCCTTAGATAGTGATATCGATCCTATTAGTTTAATGAGTGAACTAATTACGGTACAGGCAGGAGAATACTATTTGGATCTAGATATTGGTTTAGTACCATCAGGCTTTTGTGATAATGTATTAACAGGTGGAACGGCTGGCGCAGATGAAGAAATTTGTCTACCTAATGGTGATCCAGAATTAATGTTCAATATCACTTATCCAACTGGTGGTTCTGGCGCCATAGAGTACTTATGGTTAACAAGTCATAAGCCTACCTATTCCCCTGAAGATCCAGACTGGATAGAAATTCCAAACTCTGATCATGAATACTTTGATCCAGAATCAATTATCCAATCTACCTATTTCGTAAGATGTGCTAGAAGAAAAGGCTGTAATAACTACCCAGGGGAAACAAATGTCGTAGCCAAAGAAATGGTGAATTGCGGAGAGGCGCCGAATGCAGAAAATCTGTTAGTTACGGTCCTAGACAATCAAGTGGAATTGAAATGGACCGGTAACATTTCTATGGAAAATAGCACATTCGTGATTGAAAGAAGTGAGGACGGTATTTCCTACCAAACTATTTCAACGACAAGGGGATATATGTCTACAAGCTATACACAATACGACTATATGGATAAAGCTCCAATGATCGGAGAGAACTACTATCGGATCAAAACGGTTCATCCAGAAATGGGATACCATCTTTCTAATATTGCTATGGCTATGCTAACGCCAAAGAAAGATATGCGGGTGACGATGTATCCAAACCCTATCTATGATGAGGTGATGGTTCATTTCTTAGAAGATTTGGATGAAACAACGATCCTAGAAGTAGCTAATAGTTTTGGACAGGTTATCAAGCATATAGAAATTGAAAGCGGCACTAAAAAGCACCGCTTAGATATGCGCAATGTACCAGGCGGTATTTACTATATTAAATTTCAAAATAAATTATTAAAACGGTATAGTCAGAAAATCATTAAGAGAGATTAATTTAGAGAGATCAAATGGCAAAATCTTTAAGGTCGCTTAGAGGTTAAATCAGTAAATTAAAAATATTCCTTAAGGAGTTAATTCGTATGAATTAGCTCCTTTTTTTTGTTAATCAAATGTGTCGGATACCTTGAAGGTGTCTGACAATTGAGTTTCCCTTTTTAATTAATATTCTTTAATGTAAGTTCTTAAAACATCCAACACTGTCTGGATTTGTAAGATTTAAAGATTAATAGGATTTTTGATGGTGCTACTGTGCAAAAGTCAACTAATCTTATGGGCATCCTTCTAAGCTTGGACAGTTGTGTGAAAGTCGAATTTAGATTCGACGATGATAAAGCACGGAGCATCAATGCCGTCGAATCTAAATTCGACTATCGCAAAAGCTAAAAGTGTCCAAGCCTAGAAGGATACCCAATCTTATTTCTGACAATTAACGATATCTGTCTCTATTCTCTGCTCTCTGCTCGATGGTTGAATTTTGTAACTTCAACCTAATATGTTGCAAGTTTGTAACTTGCTTCCACCAATACCTATTATGAAAACGACTTTTCGTTCGCCCTATCTTTAATATACTAAATCCCTGATACTCAAACAGATACTTTTATCTCAAAAAAAGAAGTACAAAAACCAAAACACATATAATTAATTATAATGAAACCTAAGTAGATAAATCTCCGTTATGGTGAAGTGACATACTATGGCGGCACTA
>CALJIY010000462.1 GCA_937973945.1 uncultured Saprospiraceae bacterium
TGTCTTAATTTCAACTAATAACGCTTTAACTTCCTTAAATGGTTTAGAGAATATAACCTCAATCAATTCACAAAGAAATGAAGATGAATTTGGTTTGGTTATCGTTAATAATAGAAATTTATCTCAATGCTGTGATATATTGAGCTTGTTAGTAAATTCAGCTACTATTAATGGAGGGTTCAATATTTTATCTAATGCCCCAAATTGTAGTTCTTTAAATTCGATTGAGATGAGTTGTGACCCTCCGATTACTACTTGTGATCTATTGTCAATAATAGATATTGATTTTTGCAGTGATCCTTCTATAGATTTAGTAGCTACTTATCTATATAAAGGAAACCTTTATTTAGGGATAACAGCAAGTGGGTTGGATGCCATTACAGAAATTATTGATTGTGAAACAGGAGAACTATTTTGTCTTAGTAGTCCTATCCCTTTAGGTGGACCAGAAGACTGTCCATTTTCTTTAGAGGAAGCGAATTTGATTGAGGTAATTTCTAGGAAAAGTGAGTGCCCAGGTTGTGGGTGTGAGGAGATAGATCCTTATATAAGTATATCTTTCAAAGAAGTATGTGGAAGTGATGGTAAAACTTATATAAATGCATGTGCAGCAGAATGCGCTGGAGTCACTTGGACAGAAGGACCCTGTGATGACGGAGGAGGTATAACTTGCGGAGAAATTACGATTACTCCCGGCACCTCTAATTTGACTATTAAAGGAGCAGCAGGAAAAGATTACTTTTTCAAAGTATATCGTACTGTTCCTAAGTGGGAATATGTTTTTGAATGTACTAGAAAATGTGGCTCAGAGGTGATTGTGGAAAATTTATCGACAGGAACGTATTTTGTAGATGTTTATAATAGTAGTTGGAAATTGATCTGTGATGATATTGAGGTGATAGTAAGTGAGGAAGAAAATTGTTTTTGTACGCAAGAAATTGAACCTGTATGTGGTAAAGATGGTAATACCTATGGAAATAAATGTGAAGCAGCTTGTGCAGGTGTGGAAGTGGCCTATGATGGACCTTGTGATATTGATCCACCTGTTGAGTGTGATTGTCCAATACCCGGACCATTAGAAGTGTTTAGAGGGGTATGTGGAAGTGATGGAAAGACATATACAACCCCTTGTGATGCGGAATGTGCTGGTGTTACTTGGACGGATGGGCCTTGTAATGAAGGCGGCATCACTTGTGGAGAAATCACGGTTATCGCGGGTATAGATCAACTAACAATAAGAGGAACTGCTGGAAAAAATTATTTCTTTAAAGTGCATCGGACTGCTCCAAAATGGGAATATGTATTACAATGTAATGTGAATTGTGGTTCAGAGATAACACTTGATAATTTGCCATCAGGACAGTATTTTGTGGATGTGTATAACAGTAGTTGGAAATTGATCTGTGATGATATTGAAGTAGATTTGATCGCTATTGGTGGAATACAAGATACCCATGCAACTTCAAGAAGTAAACAGCCTATTTTAAATGGTAGAGATGTTACTACTTCTAATTTATTGGTTTATCCGAATCCAGCTCATAATTCCATTAATATCCAAATGGATAAAAAGGAGTATTCAACTGCCCATATCTATATAACGAACCATTTGGGACAGACTGTTAAACAGCTTCCTTTTGGGCAAGTCAATCATAACACTATTTCATTGGAATCCTTCTCGAATGGAATCTATCAGGTAAATGTAATAGTGGATGGCGAGCTGATTGGAAAGGAGAAATTGGTGGTGATAAAATAACGGCTATGTTTTTTGGTACTAATTTAGTACCTAATAAATAATCCATTACACCAACATGGGTTGTTAAATTTATATGATCAAAAAACATAATCATCAGTATACTCAAATAGCAGGCTTGGCGGCGAAACCGCCAAGCCCTATATTACAATGGGTAGCGATGCTGCATGTCTTATTTAATATTAAGGGTTATTTTTTAAGCATTACTCATAAACCTACTAGGAGTTCTATTCTAGTAGGTTTAATTTATATGTTGACACTGGTTTGGGGATTCCTCTATAGTGCCCCGCTTATCGCTCAGAAAATCAATACGACTCAATATACGGTAGAAGATGGATTGCCAAGTTCCAATATTTACCAAATACTAGAAGATCAAGCAGGTTTTATATGGGTAGCCACAGACAAAGGGTTAGCTAAGTTTAATGGCTATACCTTTGAAAATTACACGATCCAAGACGGATTACCTAGTAATGATGTATGGGGACTTAAACAAGATAAAAAGGGTCGAATATGGTTGTCTACCTTCAACAAGATCACTTATTTTGAAAACAATAAATTTCATACTTTTTCATTAGTAGATAGCTTGAAATTGCAGACCCCCATGTTACAAGAATATTGGATTGGAGAAGAAGAAGTCTATGTTTTAGCAAATGAAAATAATACGAACTATTTTGTAGAATTGAATTTACAAGATAGTACTCAGCATTTGATACGGAAAAATTTTGAATATACCGGCTACCTTGGTTATTATAATAATCGAAAATGGTTTGTACATTTTACTACAGATGGATTTCCCTATATCTACTATGTAGCAGATGGCCATAAGGAGGAAATATTCTTTACCAATATAGAAGTATCTGCCTCTTCTGTAGCAAATAGAAAGTTTTTGATAAGAGGAGAATTTATATACTTTTTTTCAGCAGGTGCCGTCTGGCAATTTGACTTTCAAAAAATCAAAGAAATTCCAATAGAACCTATTTTAGGTTCGGGTGTAATTATAGAAGATGTCTTTCCTACTAATGGTCCATCGCAAAAAATTATTTTATTAAAAACCAATAAGGGGTATAAAATTTTAGATCACAATCTAGAAGTCTTGCCCTTATTGAATGGGACAGATAATTTTTATAAAAGTGTTTTTGAAGATAGTAAGGGAAATATTTGGTTAAGTGCTACTAACGGCCTCTTTTTAATAACGGCGAATAACCGCCATAGCCAGTATTATTCCTTATCTAATGATATTAATAATAATAATTGTACTGCTGTACTGGTTGATTCTACTAATACAATATGGGCAGCCAATCAAAAAAATGTTTTGTGGAAAATTCAAAATAATCAATTGGAGCAAGTACAATTACTGCAAAATAAGTTTACGAGTATTCCATTGAAATATTTACTACAATGGAAGAACCGCCTCCTAGCAGCTGGTGACTTTGGCATTTTTGTATTACCTGCGAATCCCTTCACACAAGAGATGATAGAGGCAGTACCTTATAAAAAAAATATTAACTCACCATCAACCTATGATTTATCTAAAGGCAATTTTCTTCCTTTTCCGATCAAAGAAATTAATATCCACAACAATAGTATTGTCACTTCTCAATGGTCTGGTGTATCAAAAATATATATCGATGAAGATACTTTAAGTAGGGAAGCTTCTTTTAGCGGGCGAACCTATTCTTGTGAAATAGATGCCAAAAACCAAATGTGGCTAGGAAGAAAGAATGGCTTGTGGCTAGCAAAAGGAGATAAGTTAGAAAATTTAGGAGAAAAATTCCCACTACTTAGATATCCCATTAATGATTTGAAAATAGACCAGCAGGATAATATTTGGATCGCTACAGATGGTTTTGGTATTTTATATTTTAATCGAGAAACTGTTTTTGTAATAGAAGAATCCAAAAATAATACACCGAATCAGTTATTTATAGATGAAGGGAACACTGTTTGGGCGGCTACCAATAGAGGGGTCTCTAAAATTAGTATTTCCAATGCAACTACTTTATTAGATTATACTTATCAACAATATACTTCTACTCACGGGTTGATTGCCAATGAAGTAAATCAGGTAATAGTAAAAGATAGTATTTTATATGCTGCTACCAATGCTGGACTATCCACTATTAATCTTTCAAAAATAGTAGATCAATCTGCTCCTGTTTTATACATCGAAGGCGTAAAATCGAATGGTACAAATGTATCTGTAAAATCCAGTATAGAATGTTCTTATCAAGAAAATAATATCGTCATCGAATACGTCAGTTTATCTTACAAAAGTAAAGGAAAAATTGACTATGAATACCAGATGATTGGCATCGATACATCCTGGCAATCAACTACCTCCTTAACAAGAGAATATCCTCAATTGGACCCAGGTGCCTATACCTTCAACATTAGAGCCAAAGATATAAATGGCGTATACTCTTCAACTCAAAGTATTCAAATAATTATTCATCCTCCTTTATGGGGAACGGTTTGGTTTAGACTAGCCACCTTATTAGTTTTGGGCCTAGGAATAGGTGGTGTTTTTAGATGGAAGGTACAATCTATTCGTCGTCAAGAAGCCGAGAAAACAAGGATTAATAAAAAATTTTCGGAATTAGAATTACAGGCTTTACGTTCCAGATTAAATCCGCATTTTATTTTTAATTCTATGAATGCTATTCAAAATTATGTTTATACAAAAGATAAACGAGTAGCAGGTAAATATATCGTCCAATTTTCAAGATTGATGCGACTTTTTTTAAATGCCTCCTATGAGAAATTTAATTTTCTTGATAAGGAGGTAGAAATTCTTGAACGCTATATTGAATTAGAAAAAATGCGTTTTATAGATAAATTTGATTATCAAATTATAATAGATAAAACCTTGCCTGTCGGAAAGATTAAAATTCCATCTCTTATTCTTCAGCCTTACGTAGAAAATGCCATTAACCATGGTTTAGTAAATCGTGTATCCAAAGGCAATTTATACTTGCGAATCCATCAAAAGAATGATGTATTAATCTGTGAAATAGAAGACGATGGTATCGGTCAGGTAGCTGCAAAAAAAATTAAACAACAATCGCTTAAAAAGCATCAACCAAGAGGCATGGCATTAGTTGCCGAGCGACAAAGAGTATTAATGGAAAATAATAATATTGATATTAAGATAGAAATGATAGATTTATACAATAAGAAAGGAGTAGCCTGTGGAACAAAAGTAGTGGTTCAGATTCCGATGCAAGATTTTAAAGAAATTAAATAAAATGGATAAAACAATAAATGTATTAATAGTAGATGATGAGATAGGCAATAGAAGCCTTTTAAGCGAATTATTGCGACTCAATTTTCCTGATCTCCATATAGTTGGGACTGCTGAAAATATTCAAACAGCCCGCTTATACTTCGATCAATTTAAAATCGATTTATTATTACTTGATATCGAAATGCCGCACGGCAATGGCTTTGATTTATTAGAGCAGTTGAAGGCGTATGATTTTGAAATAATATTCATCACAGGTTTTGATCAATATGCGATCGATGCTATCAAAGTCCAAGCTGTAGATTATTTATTGAAACCTATAGATGAAGAGGAGTTGTCAGAAGCAGTTCATATAGCCTTGAGGCGTATCCAAGAAAAACAACCAAATCAGCAAGTTGTCACCTTATTACAACAGTTGCAGCCTACCGCTACTGCAACCAAAAGTGTAAGCATTCATACAAGAGAAAAAATCATCCTTATTCGAGTTAAGGAATTAGCGTATTTGAAAGCAGATGGAACGACCACTTTTTATTATCTTCATAATGGAAAACGAATTTTGTCTACTAAACCAATAGGTAAGAA
>CALJIY010000463.1 GCA_937973945.1 uncultured Saprospiraceae bacterium
TTTAATTAACTCAATGGCTTCTTCTAAAGTAGTTTTACCTTCAAAGTAATTAAATAACTCTTCATAGCCCACCGTCTGTAAAGCATTCAACTGTCTGTAAGGATGTAAGGATTTGGCCTCCTCCAATAAACCATCCTCCAACATTTGGTCTACTCGCTGATTAATGCGCTCATACAAGGCTTCTCGATCCATTTCCAGCACAATCTTTATTATTTCAAAGGGGCGTTCTTTCGGTGCTTGGTTTCTAAAGGTAGAAAAAGGCTTCCCGCTCGCTTTAATGACGGATAATGCCCGTATTAAGCGATGTGGATTCGCAGTATCCACCTCTGCAAAATAGACTGGATCAAGCTCTTGAAGACTAGCTTGCAAAGGAGCTAAGCCTTCTTGCTCAAATTGCTTAACTAAGTCTTCTTTTATAGGTTTTGGCACTTCTGGAAATTCATCTAAACCTTCACAAACTGCACGAATATACAGACCAGATCCCCCCACTAAAATAGCCGCTTCATAGCCTTCTAATAATTGTTCTAATTTCTCCAATACCTCTTTCTCATAAGCCCCAACACTGTAGGAATCCTTTATACTCAGGTTATTGATAAAATGATGGGGGGCCTGCGCTAGTTCTTCTTCAGTTGGCTTTGCCGTACCGATACTCATTTCTTGGTAAAATTGGCGACTATCCGCTGATATGATTTCGATACCAAAATGGTTAGCAATCCTAATAGCCGTGCTAGTTTTACCTGCAGCTGTAGGTCCACCAATGACTATTAAATACCTCTTTTGTTCCATAAGGCGAAGATAGAAAAAATATAGAAGTTGTATTATTTCTAAGAATAGCTATTTCCCTAGATTGTCATATATTCACTACATTTGCTAAAAGTCACACTTATGGGCAGGAGCAGAGATCAGAGAAGCGAGAGCAGAGACAGTCGACGTTTAACAAATAACTAAATTTCGTAGTTTGCAAACGTATTCGGTCTCTACTCTCTTCTCTACTGTATTCAATGTTCAGTAGGTAAGAATAACCGCTATTCAACAATTAAATGAGGCTTCCTTATAGAATCGTGCGACCATTAGCACGAATTGCTTTAAAAATATACTTTAGAAAAATATACTTAACAGGTCTTGAAAACATACCTAAGGATAAGCCTGTTATATTGGCCGCTAATCATCCAACAGCTTTTTTAGAACCTTGTTTGTTAGCTTGTACCCTACCCCGCCCTTTGCATTTCTTAGTTAGAGGTGATTTTTTTCAAAAAGAACTCCATAGACAGTTGTTAGAATCATTACATATGATGCCGATCTATCGCTTAAAAGATCTTGGATTAAAAGGCGTGAAAAATAATTATTCGGCATTAGATAGGGCTTATGATTTGTTAGCACAAAACAAAATGATTCTAATCCTAGCAGAAGGAAAAACAGAGCATGAAAAAAGATTGCGTCCCATTCAAAAAGGGACTGCTAGAATGGCTATTGGTGCGATAGAAAAGTATCCACATTTAGAGGTTCAAATTGTTCCGATTGGGGTCAATTATTCTGATGTGCTCAACTTTCGATCTGATGTCATGCTAGATATTGGACAAGCGATGGATGTTAGGTCTTATTTAACTGCCACACAGCAGCATAGCGCAAAAACCATCAAACAAATCACGACCGATTTAAAGAATCAGCTGGAACAACAAGTCGTCATTATTCAAGAGATTTCAGATGAAACGCTCACGGAACAACTATTTCAATTAGCGAAGCGAAAAACAAGACCATTTCCAATACAAATGGCAGATAAAAGCCCCTTAAAACGTCAAAAAAGTATTGCAAATAGGGTTAATTCCATGAATCATGAGGAAAAACAAGCAATAAAAGTGCAGGTAGATCAATTTTTCAAGAAGCTTTCTGCCTTAAATCTGCAGCCAGAATCACTTCAAGACATTAAAAAGCCAACTATCTTTTATTATTTTAAACTTGTAGTCGGTTATATTCCTTTTTTGTTAGGGTATTTCGTTAACTTGCCGCCTTTGTATTTTGGTCATTGGTGGGCAGAAAATAAAGTAGAAGAAGTTGTCTTTTATGCATCCATAAAAGCCTCTTTTGCACTAGCTGCTTATTTGATTTTGGGGCTGCTGTTATTACTGATCGCCCTCCTAATTGGTTCCCCCTATTTTTATATAGGTTTGTTGGCTATTCCATTACTAGGTTTGTTTTCCTTATATTTTTGGGAATTTAAACAGGAAGGGGAACAGCAAGCAAAAATTGCCAAATTAGATCCAACTACCATCAAACAATTAATACAAGAAAAAGGAGATATTCTAAAAAGATTTAGTGAAGAAATTTAGACAAACGCTGGTACTATTCAGCATTGGCTGTCGCCAATAATTGCTACCTGCTAATTAAGATTGATCGAATATAGTGGTCTAGCTTATTGAATTTTCTTCACTGAAAGATGGGTAAGGAAGCGCACATAATAAACACGCTTCCGTCAAAAAAGTCACTACAAACAAATGCTGTATCATATTGCAAGAAAACTAATGGGCTGGTACAGTCTCGTTTTCTTTAGAAAAACTTATTTTACTGGACTCGATAAACTGCCTTGGGATAAACCCTTTATTCTAGCAGGGAACCATCCGACTGCATTCACAGAACCGAGCATATTATGTGGGCACAGTACACAAGGTAAAAATTGCCTGCTTCGAGGAGATATGTTTAAGAAGGGAAAGTGGGTAGAATACTTTTTATGGAAAATAAAATGTATTCCCATTTATCGCTTCAGAGATGGCTATTCCGATATCAAAAAGAACCAAGATATCATGGAATATTGTTATGATCTTTTAGGTAAAGGAGAAAACCTGGTCATACTAGCAGAAGGCGTCTCGAAAGTCGAAAGAAGAATGCGGCCCATCCAAAAAGGGACGGCTAGAATGGCATTTGGTGCTTATGAAAAGCATCAGCGTAAAGATATTGCCATCGTTCCTATTGGTTTTAATTATACAAATCCTAATAAGTTTCGTAGTTGCATCTATGCACATTTCGGTACCCCCATCCCCATAACAGATTTTCTAGACGATCATGCAGATAATCCTCGCAAGGCCATTAAAAAAATGACGGATCGGCTGTCAAAAGAAATGCGAAAAAGTATTATCCATATTGAAGAGGAAAAAGATGATGCACTAGGACATCAATTATTGGAAATGGTCGAAAATAATGTCAAAGAAAAATCCTTACCTCTCTTTAGTTATAAGCCATCTAGATTACCAGAATTTTTACAGTTCACAGAAAAATTTAATCACTTATCAAGTCCAAAAAAGGAACAATTACAACAAGAGGCTACGCTCTATAAAGAAAGATTGAATCAATTAAAAATAAGCGATCAAGGACTAGCACAGAAAGCTTATTGTAATATCTGGTCTACCCTAGCGCTTTTGATTGGCTTGCCCGCATTTGCTTTTGGTATTGTGGCTAATTTTTTACCCATTAAAATCGGTAAATATTATGCACAAAAGGCAGCGAATACCTTGGAATTTGATTCCTCTCTAAGGGTGGCATTTGAAGGAGGCGCCTATCTTTTTTATTTTATTATTTTATTAATACTAGCAGGCATTTGGGGAGGAAAATATATCGTTATTACCGTGTTATTATTGCCTCTGTTTGGGCATTTCAGTTTGCTTTGGAGAGACGCTTTTTTGTTATGGAATGAAGGTAGAAAAGTACGGGGTATTGATGAAAAAAATATAACTGAATTGTATAGTTTACGAGAAAAATTATTAGATTTAGATAGAATTTAGACTTGGTAGGTTTAAGGCGCTGAGTAAAAGTTATTTATAATAAGAAAGTACGTTCCGCTTGGTCAACATCTAAGCGGGAGGCCCGACAAAAATACCGGAGGGATTATTTTTGTCTAGGGTTTTTGGTTCTTTTTTGCCAATGCAAAAAGAACAATATTTAATTTTTGAAAACTGTTTACACAATGTATTTAAGAAAGACTTGGTAAGTTTTTAAAACTTCCCAAGTCTCCAAAAAAAATATAATTTAACCATCAATATGAAGCCAAAATATTCCTTCTACAAAAGGGAGCGTCAAAAAACCTCCAATCGGAATCTTCCTATTGAAAAAAGAGATAGCAGTAGAGAAGGCCAATTTCGAGCCGTAGCACACCAACTCGGCATGCAATACAGCACGCTTGAAGATTATAGTTCGAAACCCTTTTTAAGTGAGTTTAACCTGTTCCAGATGGGCAGCAACAAACAGATTTCTAATCTGCTAGAAAAAAGAGATGATGCCTTCGAAACCAAAGTACAAATATTTGATTATCAGTTTGATACTGGCTTTGGAAAGGCTAAAAGAACCTATAAACAATCTGTCTTTTTTGTACAATCAAAAAAACTAGCGCTCCCAGAATTCAACATGGAACCAGAATCTATTTTCCATAAAATAACCAATTATTTAATAGGAAGTGAAGATATAGATTTTGAGGGTAATCCAAGATTTTCAGGAAATTATGTATTGACAGGAGACGATGAAGATTATATTCGATTTATGATGAATCCTCATCTCCTACAATTCTTCAGCGTTAGCACAGGCTGGTATATGGAAGGCATAAATTTCTATCTGATTCTGTATAAATTAAATGTTCGCTTTAAAGCTAGATCCATTAAAGGATTTTATGAGCAAGGGGAAGCTATTTATCAATCAATGGCTAAAGAGATGGATTGGAAACCTTTATTATAGTATTGAGATAAACACAATTTGAACAAATGATATCAAGTGAAATAGATCACTTAATTCTAGGTATTAATAATTTAGAAAAAGGCTGTACCGATTTTGAAAACTTAAGTGGTGTACGACCTGAATTCAGCGGAGAACATCCTAATTGGGGTACGCACAATGCCCTACTCTCCCTAGATCAAAGTTATCTGGAAGTAATTGCCCCACAACCAATGCATGAATTAGCAGAAAGCCCTTTCAAAGTTATTAAAGATCAACACCAGTTAAGCTTGATTGGTTGGGCTATTCAAACCACAGACTTGGATGCGCTTGTACATTTAATGGATCAAACAGGATTAGTTCATAGCGAAAAGTTAGCAGGAAGTCGAAACACGCCAAGTGGGGAAACACTTCGATGGGAATCTGTTTTCTTATTAAATGAAAACGGTGCAAGTATTAATCCTTTTTTTATTCAATGGGAAAATTCTGCACTACACCCATCTAAGACCACGCCAAAGGGATGTACCATAACTAGCATTACCGTTAATGACCATAGCGATTCCTTAGTTACTAAATTATTAAAACAGTTATCTTTCCCTATTAATTTTGAAACAGGTGACAAAGAAAAGTGTGGCTACCTAGTCGAGATAGAATTGGATACCCCATCGGGCAAATTGGTGCTTAGTTAGTGTATGCTCAAATAGTCTCTGTTTACTTGAACTTTAAATTTTCCCTATCATGAAATTCATACCATTTCTTTTTTTAGCAATACTAATATCTTGCTCCGCACCTCCAGCAGAAAAACCAAAAGAGATAGATAAGACTTTTACTTATGAGGGGAAAACACTTTCTGAATATCAAATTCAAGAAGCGATTCGATCCACTTACGATTTTGCTAATTTAGGGAAATATGCTGCCAGTAATGCGGGCTTAGCTGCCAGTACAAGGAAGGTTATTTTTATGGGTAATAGTATTGTCGAGGGTTGGGCAAGTATAGACAAACGTTTCTTTAAAGATAATGACTATTTAGGAAGAGGTATTAGTGGTCAAACATCTCAACAAATGTTATTGCGTTTTAGAAATGATGTCATTAATTTATACCCAAAAGCAGTTGTGATAAATGCAGGAACCAATGACATCGCTGAGAATACGGGCCCTTATAATGTAGACTTCACTTTCAGTAATATCATATCAATGGCTCAATTGGCGGAAGCAAATGGCATTATTCCAATCCTGTCTTCTGTTTTGCCAGCCGATGAGTTTGTGTGGAGAAAAGAACTAGGTGATCCGTCTATTAAAATCAAACAGCTAAATGGTAGAATAAAAGCTTTTGCCCAACAAAATAATTGGGTCTATTTGGATTATCATTCCAAACTGACCAACGAAAAAGGGGGCTTGGATCCTAAAATGGCAGAGGATGGCGTGCACCCCACTTTATACGCCTATAGATTAATGGAAGGGGTCGCTAATGAAGCCATAGAGAAAGCCTTGAGGTAAACTTCAATCTCAACTTCAAAATTAAAAGAATTTAATTTAGAAGCGAGGTCAAGATCTAGCTTTGAAGTTGGAGTTGAGATTGAAGTTGAAGTTTAAAATTATCTACATTTCCACCAAATTATCATACACCTGCACCCTTTCCCACAAATCCTTATAGTCCTCTACAAATTTTAAATGAATAGGCTCCACTTGATATGCATCCTGATCTGCTGCACTTTTAAAGTGGCAGATCCAAGCGAAGTCGTAAGAG
>CALJIY010000464.1 GCA_937973945.1 uncultured Saprospiraceae bacterium
TGGTTCAAATCGGTGCCATCAATAAAACGACGTTTTTTTCGCTGGAAAGAAGGAACATTTACGACGGGTACACCGACGATTGTGCCTTTCAATTCATTGCTATTTATTTCCTTAAATATTCGTTGAATTACGGGAATTCCATTCAACTCATTGCCATGAACGGCCGCTGTTAGCCCTAGCACTTTTCCATCTTGATGGCCTCTAGCGACAATAATTGGAATCTGCACAGGTTGGCCCATTCCATCCGTTACTAAGTTGAGCCAATACCGACTAATTGTTCCTTTCGGTACATCTTCTATATTCAGGGTCTTAATAATAGGAACTATTTTATCAGTCTGTAATTGCATCAAGTACTTTTATGTTTTGTATGATATAATCCCAAATCAAATCAGTTGCCTGTTTGACTAAAGGTTTTCTTTCCATTCGAGCAATTTGTGGCAGGCCGCCAATACTGGTGGTATTGATCTCAGATAACACCCGTTTGCCATTATCGCCCACTAAAGTATCTACCCCATACATCACGATACCCATTTTTGCTAGTGTAGGATTTATTTTTTGAATAATCATTTCTTCTTCTTTAGACACTTTGGCCATACTGGAAGTGCCTCCTTGCGAAACATTACATATCCACGAACCTTTAGCAGGCAAGCGTAATGAGGCGCCCATTATTTGTCCGGCAACGACAATAATCCGTTTATCACCCTGTCCGACATTCTTCAAGAATTTTACGCCTAAATAGGGAATTGGTTTTTCCTGATACTGATTAGCAAATTCTTCAAAAGTCATTTGTACACCAGCATCCCAAACCGCATCGCCATCTATTCTAATAATTCCCTTTCCACCGTAATCTCTAAATGGTTTTAAGACAATAGGAAATTGGTTCTTGAAATCTCTAATAGACTCAATATCTGTACAAAGAGCCATGGGCGGACAGGACTCTTTAAAATTGAGTAAAAAAGCTTTGCTTCCAGTCTCATTTATTCCAGCAGGATTATTAATAATTAGCTGATTTGGAAAAGCCTGGACTAGAAAATCTAAAAAGATACTAGACAAGGGTGGAGGCATTCTCAACCAAACCACATCATATTCTTGTAAGTAGGCTCTTCGCAGATTCGTTTTAAAAGCTTTACCATTTGGAGAAAAAGCGAAATGTTCATCTACTTTATTAACAAAAATATTTTTAGGAATCAGCTTATTAAAGAAAAAGCCATTCAATTCATTTCCTCTGGTCGCAACATCTACTTGTTTACAATTAGGATGCAGTCGCATGAAGTGCACCAAAGTGTACAAAGAATTTTCAGAACTATGGTTCGTATGATCTGTTAAGACTAGTAATTTAAACTTTCTCATCGGCATAAATTTCATTGATTAATCCAGGATCGTTATTTAAACTCTTGAATAAACGCATTCGGAATTTACCATTTTTATTAACTAGTGTTTGCGCCATATTATCAATAGCCACCATTGACAATACTGTTTGAATATAGGCTTCAATCATATCATCTAAGCCCACGCCTAGTTTATTAAAATCTCTCCTATCCATTAATACCAAGCGATTGGTATCACTTCCCCAAGAACCATCATGATTTTTAAAAGATAAATTTGTTCCCAACATCTTCCAGCTATCCGTACTATTTTCAATATAGTTAACTAAAGGCTTTTCAGAACGTCGGGCATAGGTGCAAAGTGGTTTGATTCCATCTTCTGTAGAACTGACCATCATCCGAATATCCGCTACAAATGTATGTCCCTTAGCGTTTGGAATCGTACCAACGTGATATAACCTTCCCGCTGCAGTCGTACTACTCCAATTATAATTACCGATCAAACTTTGTACAATAAATCGATCATAATCAAATTCCAATTCCATGAAGGCAGCTAATTCCTTTTCCGTAACAATCGTGTACACCCCTTGCCCCGCATTACTATAAGGTACTTTTACCACTGCTTGACCACCCATTTTTTTAACCCATAGTGGTACTTCGTTTTTACTTACATCCCATATCGTTTCAGGCGTATTTATTTTTAAGCCATGCGGTTGTAATTCCGCATTAAATATATCGTAGGCTTTAGCCGCGACCATTTTATTTCGGCCACCTGCTAAACAAGCTATAATGGGATTGAGAATTTTAGTCTTGGATAATAATGGCAAACGATTCCATGGTTTTTGCGTCACATATCTAAAGGCGGCTCGAATGGGTATCCATTCCCCTTCTGTGTTTCGAACTTCCATGATCCCATCTGTAAACCGAACAGCGGGGTCTTTTTCATCTTTATAAAAAGTGACATAATGGACAGGCTCCTTCATTACGTCAGCGATAACAGCTGCATAACCAGATACTTCCATAGGATTTTTGTCATAAATAACCGCCAAGCCCCCTTTTATTTTTTTTCTAAGATTCTTTAAATATGGCTTAAAGGTGCGCTCTACCAAGAGTCGATAACTGCCTTGCTCTAGATTATCATCCAATAAAGGCATAGACTTTTGACCAGAAGGGCAAGAATTATTTTCTATGACGACCATTTGTCTTTTACCACCTGCAGAAGTCACATTTAATAGATCTGCCCCAGCCCAAAGAAAATGTTTGGCTCTGTAATTCAATAATTCCCTCAATTTATCCGCATTCACCGTAGGGTGCATGTGACAATACCTAGTAATGATCCGTTCTTTGTCCAAATTCATGAAAAAAGAGATCATTGGATGAATCGTAGCATTGAAGGCTTTGGGATACCAATGATCATGCGGCTCAAAATTACCAGGTTGAATTAAGGTAGCAGTTTTTAGATCGTTTGTAACACTCAAGTTTTTTGTTTTTAATGATAAAAGTTTCTTAGTAAAGAGAGTCCTTAAAATGGGCACTCCTAATAGAAAGTGGGGCAAAGAAAGAGGGAGAATCTGAATATAAACTGAATTTTGAGTGACCAAGATAAAATTATTTCTCTTTGTTATAACTCGATCTATAGGAAGGTGAAACTGGCACCTATTTATTCAGTTTTAATTCAGAATTAGCGAGTATCATTGCGCACATTTTTAAACTAAATATAGATTGATAGCTACATGAAAAACAAATTTTCAGACCTAATTGACCAAACTTATTACTTTCCACAAGATGGTTTTGATTTACGTAATGGGTACTTGCATTTTCATGGCGTATCTCTTAAACATATCATTGAGGAACACGGCACTCCCTTTAAATTAATCTATTTACCAAAAATTGGGGACCAAGTAAAGCGAGCAAATAATTGGTTTAAGAAGGCCATGAAAAAACATGGATATAAAGGCGATTATAAATATTGCTACTGCACCAAATGTTGCCATTTTAAACATGTGATTAGTGAGGCATTAGACAATGGTACGCATTTAGAGACCTCTTCTAGTTTTGATATTGATTTAATTCTAAAATTGTATGAAGAAGGCAAAGTCACTAAAAGCACTATTTTAGTTCATAATGGTTATAAAACAGAAGATTATTTACAAAAGATAGTACAGTTAAATCGAATGGGCT
>CALJIY010000465.1 GCA_937973945.1 uncultured Saprospiraceae bacterium
GTAGTTACTTGCTATAGAGATGAGGCCAGAACTCCTCCATATATTCTCCACTGTTCTGAAAATGAAGCATCTTATTTTAGTAGTGAGGAAACGGATTTATTTCAAAAGATATTTGGAGTTCTTGATACTTTCTAATGTGTATATAGAACTTATAACAAAGATTTGATGGTGGTGATACTTTTAAAGTATCACCCACCATGCACAAGCAAATATGAGTAGCCCAAATATTAGAAAAGACTATTGATTATCAGGTACTTATAGTTCGAGAGATGATGGCAAAAACTTTCAAATTGGCTGTCATCTTTCCCAGAACCACTGATATAGATTTCTTCTTGAAGACATTCTACTAAAGAATAGGAACTAAGTAATAATTAAAAACATAAATAACAAATATTTGTTGTATATTTAATTAAGCGTTATTTCCTATAGCTTCTGTGAATAACAACTTCTTAATATGCTTCAATATGAATAGAAATCTACTCTTTTTATTTTTTCTTTTGGTTTTTCCTACCATTGCCTCCGCTCAATTCCTACAAAAAATTACCACAGCAGGCGGTGTAAGTATAGATAATGCGCACCTCATTAATGATATAGTGAGCGTCAAAGAGCATGGCTTTTTAGTGGTTAATTCTATGGCGTGGAAGGATTCTAGTGAGGTGGAAATGCAAATTTTTGATTTATCTCGAACCTTAACCAACCGACAAAACTTGGTCATTCCTGTTACTTCAGGGGACTTACGCATTCAAGGATATCAAGAGTGGCATAATACCTTTTTATTATTTATCTCTGTTTATCAAGAAAATATAAGAAAAAACGAACTATATGCTTATCAGTATAGCTTACCAGATTTACGTTTAATAAAAAAGCAAAAGCTAGAAGATGTATTTAATCCACCAACTAATAGATTGCCTTTCTTTTATGCGATCTCTCCTGATGGGAATAAACTAGTCGTCTCTTCTTGGTCTTATACCTTACCAGATGATACCGGTAAAATAAATGCGGTGGTTTTCGATGCTCAATTTCAGCGAATCAAAGAATATAATTATTTGTTACCCTATGAAAATAAAAATTTATTCATAGACGATAACCTGATTGATAATGCGGGGAATGTGTATTTAATTGGAAAAAAACATAATGCCAATCCATTGCTTAGCTATGAACAAATTGCAGAAGTGGCTGGGTTGAAATTTGTGTTAGCGTTTTTAAATAAACAAAAGACGCCCGAAATTTTTGAAATCGATGTAAAGAAACATCGTTTTGAGCAAATTCATTTTAGGGTGAATGAAAATGAAGAATTGATAGGTCTTGGATTGTATAAAAAAGGTGGGAAGGTTTCCTATTCTGGTGTTGGTCTCTTTCTATTAGCCCCTGAGGATAAGACGATTAAAATGACGACACAAGAATTAACAAAGGAAGATTTTGTAGCGGCATTGGGCGAGAAACAACCAGATTTTAATACTAGTCGAAACTTTTTTCATAATGCCAGAATTCGCGAAGTAGTCATTAAACGAAACGCCTATTATGTGGTTGGGGAACGAATTAAAAATGAGGTAGAAACTAAAGATAATAGAGATAGAGTCGTCTACAATACCGAACAAACTTTTCTGGATATGTTCGTTATCAAATTGGATACCCGAGGAAAATTTATGTGGATGAAAAGAATTCCTAAGATGCAGGTACTTGATGAACGATCTAGTAAATATTTTTCCTTTAAAGCCATGGATCGTGAACGAGATTTGTTATTGTTTTACAACGATCATCAAGACAATTTTGAATATGACGATAAGGATAAATTAAAACCAGCGGATGTACGCTCCTCTATACCGATGCTGGCAAAAGTTAGTTATAGTAGTGGCAAAATCGTTAAACGAAAACTTACTTCTCTGTTTGGGAAAAATGCTTTGATCCGACCTTATTTCTGCAAAAGATTAGACGAGGAACGGGTCTTTATGTTTGGTCAAAAGAAAAAGCATAATTTGGAAACTTACCGAATGAAGATTGCTAAGTTGGGGGGGTGAGTTACTGAGGGAGAACACAGAGGCACCGAATCACAGAGTCTTAACTTGTTTTAGTGCCTCTCTATTCATCTCCAACTATTTTCTTAGCTACTCCACTTTAACCACCTTCCGCACAGTACTTCCCGAATCTGTAGCAAGCTTTAATAAATAAATACCAGCCGCTAAGTCAGGTATAGTCAAGTATAGATTTTGCTGCCCTGCCGCTAATATACCCATATTATTTTGCCATATTTCCTGTCCATTGATCTGGTGTAAAGTAAGTTTAAGAGTTGTCACCTCCTTCAATGCTACTTGTACATTTAATGCTGTTCTAAAAGGATTAGGAGCAACTCGAAACGCACTTATTTCTATTGGTAAAATATGGAGACTAGTAGCACATGGAGCGCTGATTCTTTCTTCCAAAAAGGAGCCTCTTTCTGTTTGACAAAAGGAAGTAATATTTACATCATATTCCTTGCATGCTGGTAAATTAGTGACGATTAATCGACTATCATTGATGGTCCAATTACGCGTGACACTCAAATCTGTGGCGCCTAAGAAAACTTCATACGATGTGCCTATTCCTGTCCATTGTAATTCAAAGCCAGTGCTATCGATTGGCGTTACGACTATATTGGTAGGAGCGGTACAATTACAAGTGGTAGCTATATTCGTCAAGGTCGAGAAACTACTCGTATTCCCATCAGCACATACCGTAGCTACTTGAACGTCATAGGTGATACAGGCCGTTAAATTAGTTAATGCAATTGCCATATCTACATTAAACACTTGCTCTTGCCAGTTGGAACTTCCAATGGGTTTATACCGCACTTTATACGTAGTAGCGGATTCAACATCCGATAGGTCTAGCTGAATACCTGTATTTGTAGCAGTCGTATTGCTAATGTTCGGTGGAATACAGTTGAAATCTCCAGTGATAATATTTACACAATAATCTTCTACTTCTCCAAAGTCAATTGTTTCGCAAGGAGTAGGGGAGAGCGTGGTGCTTGATTGAGCAGCCTTCATCGCTACCCTCATTCTTGTATTACCTGCAATGGCGTTGCCTGGGATGGTGATCTGACCTTCTGCACTATTTATCATGGCGGCACCTGAATTAAAAGCTAATTCCGTGTTATTATCAAATCGGCCATCTTGATTGTAATCGATCCATACTTTAAAAAATTCTTCAAATACCCCTGAATTGTATCCAGCTGTGATTGAGATTGTATATGTCTCAAAGGTATTGAGGGTTGTACTCAAATCTGTGAAGTCACCATATCCATCATTGGAGGAAGATGTATTATTTAAGTCATTCAAACGTACATTAGAAATCCACTCAAAGTCCGTACTCTCACTAGTCGATGAGCAGTAAGCAGCGTCTGTACAAGTACCGCAGCCTTTAGTTTGAAAGCTAAAACTGTCTGAAAAAGTAGTGGTTCTATTCGTACAAATTGGACGGACTCTTACTGCATATTGGGTGCAAGCCGCTTGACCTGTAATGGTATAAGTCGTATCTGTTATCACAGCGCTTTCCCAATTAGATGTTCCTGCTTTTTGCCACTGTACTTCATATGTACCCGCATCAACTATCGTATTCCAAGAAGTGCTTGTAGTGGAAGTGGTAATATTGGTAATATCAACGCTAGAAGGAGCTTTACAGCAACCCTCTGTCGTTTGAATAAATGAGTTAGTAAAGCGAAGGGGTTCGCCATCACATTGACTGGCCAGTTGTATTTCATAATCTGTGCAGCTTGCCAAATTGTCAATAATATAAGGGGCTGGTAAATTAGGAATTGTTGTCCAAGAACCTTGTCCATTGATTCGATATCTAAGGGTCGTATTAATTGTATTGTCAATCGCCCAATCCACTCGTAAGGTGGTAGAAGTGGTAGAACTTAAGTCTACACTTACAGGAGTGGGGCAAGTGCCACAATCCGCCATTAATAATTGCAAACTATTATTTGCATTTAATCGACCACCAGTGACGGTTAAGCCTACTAAATTTTCTTTTTCTTCTACACCGTTAAAAATATATTCTTTCGCTAATAAAGCAGTTCGAGCAGGATCTTGTTTTGCAATCCGACTAAAGTTGGTACAAGGGGAGGCATACAGTAAACCAATGACGCCAGCAACTTGAGGGGCAGCATAGGAAGTGCCACTTCCATTCTGATTAAAATTGTCGTAGCGGTATTTACTGTCTTGTGTAATGATAGGAATATTCTCCGCAGGTGCAGCAATATCTACAGAGACGGGCCCATATCCAGCAACCGCTCTTTGATCTCGATTATTAGTATTGGTTACGCCTATTAGGTAGGGACTGCTACAGGTAGTGGGTAAATCTCCTTCTGTGTCAATATTAATATTTTCATTCACAGTAGCCACGGTATTGATGATCCCTTCTTCTCCCATTAGATTATAAAAATCACACCATATTGGGGCATCACTCTCCATTTGATTATCGGTACCCCAAGAAGAGTTAGCCGCCACGACGAATGCACCCTCTGCACCATTGGTGTCATTATATTTCTTTCTCATGGACAGCACGTAACTATATCCCTCTATGGCCGATGCTTCATCTGCATTCGTAGAGCCATAAGGGCTGATAATCATTAATTTGACTTGCCAATTTACGCCCGTTAAGCCGATACCATTATCGCCCACAGCCCCAAGGACTCCTGCTACTTCTGTACCATGACTCAAACTTACCTGAGCAGTATTATCAACTGCATCAGATTGCGTATCTATATTCCAGCCATGAAAGTCATCGATATATCCATTATTATCATCATCTATTCCATTATTCGGTATCTCTTTATGATTTTTCCAAAGATTGGCTTGTAAGTCTTCATGGTCTAAATCTACCCCGTCATCTACTACTGCAATGACAATAGTATCGCCTTCTGGCGTAAGCCCACCCGTTGTAATATCCCATGCCAATTCTATATCAATGTCCGCATCTACAGTTCCTCCGTTTCCTCCTGTATTCATCCAGTTCCATTGGAAACTATAAAATGGATCATTCGGTATTTTTCGCTTTTTAATCAAATGATTAAACTGAGCAATGTCCACTAACTTATTACTTCTCAAGTCTCGCAATAATTGGTACTCATTGATATTGGTAAAATCAAAATGAAGCAACCAAATATTTTGATCTTCATTCAAACATTTTTTTGTAGTAAAGCCTGTCGCTTTTCCTTTAAAACGCTTATATTGTTGAATTAATGCAGTAGGTTGTTCTACTTTCGGCGATAATTGTACGATCATGTCTCCTAATACATGATCTAATTGTTGCGCCTGTAGAACGGTACTGCCTATGAGAAAAAACAAGAGTATTATTTTATGATGCATAAAGTATTGATTACAGGTATTTTTTAGATTAAATATAACTGTTGTATTGGTATTATGAACTATTCTGGACAATATTAATAGTTTAAAAAATATTTACGTTAAATAACAAAGCTAGATTGCATTTCCCCTCCATTTAATTGTCCCCTTTTATATAGTTATTGAAGTTATTTTGAAATCATACAGATTTTAGAATAGAGAGCAGAGATGTTCATCGGTTTAAAAAAAACGATATTTCGTCTTTTTTTAACGAAATACATCTCTATTCTCTGCTCTCGCTTCTCTATTCTGTTTTAAAATTGCTACGAGAAAAACTACACAATGATATTCAATAGTATCACCTTCTTGGTATTTAGTGCCATTTTCTTTCCATTGTATTTTGCCCTAAAAGGGCGAATGCAACTGTGGCTATGCTTAATTGCCAGTTATATTTTTTATGGCTGGTGGGATGAGCGGTTTCTGAGTTTGATTGTAATTTCTACTTTGATTGATTATACAGTAGGTGTGGTCTTAGATAAAACAGAGGAACAAGATAAACGAAAACGGCTATTGGTCATTAGTTTGATCGTCAATTTAGGTATTCTCGCCTTCTTTAAATATTGTAATTTTTTTATAGAATCCTTTCAAGAACTGGCGAATACCGTAGGGATTGTTCCCTCCTTTAATACCCTTCATATTATTCTGCCCGTTGGTATTTCCTTTTATACGTTCCAGTCAATGAGTTACACCATTGATGTGTATTATAAAAAAATACCAGTAGAAAAAGACTTTATTCGATTTGCCACTTTTATATCCTTTTTCCCGCAACTAGTGGCAGGCCCTATAGTTCGAGCAAGCGATTTCTTGCCTCAATTTAAACGAGTCCGTACCTTTGATTGGGATCGATTTAACAAAGGGACTGGGCAAATACTTTGGGGCTTTTTCAAAAAAGTAGCGGTAGCAGACTCCTTAGCGCCATTTGTAGACCAATGTTTTGCTGCCCCCGAAGCCTTTTCCTCTTTGCACTTATTGATCGGGGTGATCTTCTATTCTTTCCAGATATACTGCGATTTTAGTGGGTATTCTGATATAGCGATAGGCTTGGCACGTATTATGGGTTTTGATTTTCCTGATAATTTTAGAACGCCATATTTTTCTAAAAACTTTAGTGAATTTTGGCAAAGATGGCACATCAGTTTATCCTCTTGGCTAAGGGATTATTTGTACATTCCATTAGGAGGTAGCCGACATGGTGTTTTTAATACCTATAAAAACAATATGCTGACTATGTTGCTAGGAGGGTTGTGGCATGGAGCGAGTTGGGTATTTGTATTTTGGGGATTTTTGCATGGCTTGTATTTGATCGTACAACGAGTGATAGGCCCTAAATTTGGACAATTATTAACTGCGATTCGGATGCCACAATTTGGACGTAATGCGATTAATATTACTTTGGTTTATTTCTTTACTTGTTTGGCTTGGGTATTCTTTAGAAGCCCAGATTTTGCGACTGCTTTGAATGTGATTACAGGAATAGGAAGTTTTGAGCAGTTTAATTTTGGCAGTGTGATCAATAAATTTTGGGTAGTAAAAGGTTTTCTATTAATTGGTCTTTTGACGATGATAGAATTGGCAGATTTCAAATTTAGTTTTGCTGACCAGATATTGACGAAGCCAGTTTTTAGAGTGGTGTCCTTTGCCTCTATCCTTTGGTTGATTGCTTTCTTTGGATCGTTTGGTTCTAATTCTTTTATCTATTTTCAATTTTAGAAACTAGCAAAAAGTAGGAAGCTTTCAAGCCTTGAAAAGGCGAAATAACCTAGCCTAGGACATAGTCCTAGGTACATTGGATATAACGTTTTCGAGCCCTGAAAGTGGCGATATAATTATTATGTCGCCACTTTCAGGGCTTGAAAATATTTTGGATATTTTGTTAATAGGGCTTACGCCCTATGCTATAATATATCGCCTTTTCAAGGCTAGGAAAAATGTTCGATTTCCTCTTTTAAAATAGTAATACAGTGCTTCATCTCTTCTTTATTCATAGAGGCAAAGCCCATTCTGATTCCATTGACAGGTGGCCCCTCAATAGGTTGGTAAGAAATTCCATCAGAAAGGTAAACACCACGTAGTCGCATCCGCTTGCTCAAGATAGGCAAGTCTATAGCCTTATCGAAGATTGCCCAAATAGCCATTCCACCTGAGGGTTTTTCAAACTGAATAAAATCGCTTAATTTCTTCTCTAATAGATCACAACAGTAATCTCTACGCTCTTTATAGATGCGCCACGATTTCTTTTTATGCCGTCTGATAATTCCCTTTTCCATTAATTCTGCAATAGCTATTTCTAATACCGTATCTCCTTGTCGATCGAATATTCGACGCAATTTTACAATGGAGTTAATTAGTTCTTTGGATGCAACTAGGTAGCCTACCCGAAATGCCGGAGCAATCAATTTGGTAAAAGAGCCGAAATGAATAACGCGCCCCTCTGGATCACCACTGGCTAATGGTAAAACGGGACTATTGTCATAATGAAAATCATAGTCGTAATCATCTTCCAATACACAGAAATTGTATTCAGTAGCCAATTGCATTAATTGTAGTCTACGCTCTGTACTTAGCGTAACAGTAGTAGGATGGTGATGATGGGATGTGACATAGATCGCTCTCACTCGATGTTGTTTGCAGATATCAGGAATTGTATCTAACTGGATACCTTTATCATCTACGGGTACTGTTTTTAGTTGCCCACCAAAATGATTTACCATCATATTGGCGGTCTTATAACTAGTTGTGCCAACGATCATAGTATCTCCATGTTTTATAGTAGCGGCAACAGCTAAATGAACAGCCATTGTAGAGCCTCTAGTAATTAAGATATTAGCTTCTGTAATATTTAGTCCTCTAGTTTCATTTAATAATTTGGAGACTTGATATTTAAGCGGAGAGGGTCCTAACGCATCTGTATAACTCAACTTGTTTTCGAATCCTAATTGCCTTAAAGTTCTCATATAGGCTTTTCCTAAATCTTCAATAGGGGCTAATCTAATATCTGGAAAACCATCATCAAAACCAATTAGCGTATCTACCGCTTTAGGTGTTTTTAAGAAAGGAAATTCATAGAAAGGAAATTTTGAAACCTGTTTATTATCTGATTCTTCCTTGGCCCATGTTTGTGTCTTTATGTACGGAAAATTATCTACTACAAATGCTCCCTTTTTTGCCTTGATATTGATCCATCCTAAAGACTCTAATTCTTGATAAGATTTATTGATTGTATTTCTATTCAACTGACATATTTCCGCTAAAATTCGACTGCTAGGTAATTTGCTACCACTAACTAATTGACCATTTTGAATTAGCTGGACAATTTGATTACTCAACTGTAAAAAGAGTGGGGTATTGGAAGTACGATTGATTTGTAGCAGCGTTTTATATGGTAGCATAGCTGGTTTTACTTTTTAAATAAAGAAATTAAAGAATTCATAAATGACTAAATGATCTTCCTTGATAAGACAACTCCATCTTCAAGG
>CALJIY010000466.1 GCA_937973945.1 uncultured Saprospiraceae bacterium
TCCATTTGGCGCAACGATTTTGGTGTATTTTACAAAACCATTTTCAATCCAATCCTCATGAACAGATTCAGGCAAAGCAACAATACCGTTGGGATTGGTACTGATGTCAATATCATTTGGAAGTTCAATGACATCATTAGAGCTAGTACTGGTATTCATGTCATCTGGAAGACTTGGCTCTGAGTCTATAAAGTCTTCACTACAACCGAATATAAGTATGACTAATATGAGTAACAGCTTGACTTTTATAATATTTAGGTTCATATGATATTAATTATAATTCATTGTAAGTTCTTTCAAAGGCAAAATCACTGATTTTTAGTAGATGTGACTTGTTTATTAAACGAAATAAAGATTTCATCCCCCTACTACAAAATGAAAAAACTGAGTAAAAAATGTTTAGAGGATGGTCTTTATGGGAATAGAACTTTACCTGAATTGTGAAAGTGTTTGTACACTTTATAAAGAAGTAAATCATTTAACAGTGTTTATTAATAGCTACTTATTCATTCTATATTTATATATTTATTTCGTCTGCAATAGTGTTGGTTTATATTTAAAATAGCTACTATTTTAGGGCTACAATAGACCTACATTTAGGTATATCTTGGGGCTACCTATTTCTTAATGCATTAATAATCAATACTTTAGTGTTTTTTTTTCTTTTTATAGTCTAATTTTATGAGCAAGAGGAGTTGTTTTATCTTGATTTTAGGGTTTTTATTTTCTTATCAGGGACTTAGTCTAGAGATTGATACTACCGTATTCCAAATACAAGTAGATAATCTATGGCAGTTGAATTATTCAACTACATCTTTAGATTTTGCAGAGCAATTAAACGAGCAAGCTAAACAGGCAGCCTACCGCAAAGGAGAAGCAGAAGTCAAACTTTGGATGGGAGATTATCATACCAATAGTGGTAGATATGATATAGCATTGAAGGATATGCAAAGGGCGTTATCACTTGGAAAAGAATTACAAAATCAAGCAATAGAGGCAAGGGCAAATATGGCTTTAGGCAGTTTATATCTAGGCATGCGTGAATTTGATAAGTCCATTCCCTACACTTCTGAAGCCATTCGAATATTTCGCCAATTAGATTACCAAGAGAGTATAGTTGGGTGCTACAATCATCTTGGAATTGCCTTTCTGAATATGGGGCAATTAGAAAGAGGATTAGATACCTTATTGAAAGTGCAGCCTTATGTTGCCGAAAATTATAGTGGAGAAAAACTATATAGTTACAATGTAAATCTGGGTATTGCTTATGCACAACTAGGGAACTTTGAAGCCGCTATCCCTAGCTTTGAGAAACAACTAGCTTTTAAGAAAGAACAAAAAGATACTTCCTATTTTGCCCCTAGCTACGGCAATCTAGCATATGCCTTTCAAAATATTGGAGAATTTGATAAAGCATTTACTCTATATGATTCTTCTCTATATTATTCCAATTTGTTGAATCAAGGAGAAACGACTTATATTACTTTACTCGATATGGTAGATGGCTATAAATTAAAAGGGGACTACTCCAATGCCCTGTCCACCTATCAAAAATACCATGACACTTACCTAAAGGTTATTGATGAACGAACTAAGGCAAAAATGGCTGACTCAGAAGTAAAGTACGATACAGAGCAAAAGGAAAAAGCAATTGTAGCCAGTCAAAGTGCCATTAATGACTTAGAGCAAAGTGCAAAAATTAGACGGCAACAATTGTTTTTATTATTAGGTGGGCTACTATCGATTTTGGTTATTACCCTATCACTTTATTACAAATGGCAGGCTGACTTATCTAGAAAAGAGGTACAGGAAAAATTGATTCAATCGGAGTTAAAAAATAAAGAACTAGAAACCAAAAATTTAGAAAATCAACTACATAATCAAAAAATTGATTTGACTAATCTTGCATTGGATATTAGTAGAAAAAATGAGTTTTCCGCCCAATTAATTGAGCAACTAGAAGCTATTAAAGGAATAGATGTCACTCAGAAAGATAAAACCTTAGAGGATATTATAAAATTTGTTAATAGTCAAACTCAAGGAAGTAAAGAAATCACTTTTTTACAAAAAAATATTGCCCAAATCAATCAATCTTTTTATAAAAATTTAGAAAATCAATTTAGTAATCTTACGGCTAATGATAAATACTTGTCGGGTTTGATTCGTCTTAATTTGTCGAATAAAGATATTGCTAATATCAAAGGAATTTCTTTATCCTCTGCTAAAATGGGTCGTTATCGATTACGTAAAAAATTGGAGCTTGATCCTGATACAGATATTGTTGGTTTTTTGCAGCAGTTTTAGTAATACCACTCATCAATATAGCTACAAAATATTTTAGCTAAATTAATAGAGTCATCTATTGCTCTGTGCTGCGTGCCTGTAAATTCATATCCCTCCTTAGTCAAGGCCTTATGTAGTCCTCTGGGTTTAGACAATCTTTTGATCTCTTTATATTGTCGTTTTAGGTCGAGGTAATTATCTAGCCAATCATAATCTAGATCATGCAGTTTTGAATCGGCAATAAGCGCAGTTTGATCAAATTTCCCCCATGAGCAAAGCAAATAATCTTCTTCTTCAATGCCAATCCAATCTTGAAATTCTTCAATTACGTGAATAAAGGTATTCGCACGATCTATTTGATGTTGTGTAATAGTGGTAAGCTCTGTACAAAAGGAGGATAAACGAGGATTGATAATCGGTCGGATGAATTTATTAAACGAGCCAATCTCTTCTCCATACCCATTTAGCTTTAATGCGCCTATTTCAATAGTTTCTTGAACATATCCAGGTGGGCGACCTAACCAGCAAGTGGCTTCCAAATCGTAAATAATAAAATTCATTGTTAGGTCTTTATAGTGTCGGAAAGAATGAGTTGGTCTTTGTTATAGAACGTATGTTTGCAGCATATTGTTCTTAATAAATGCCTCATTCTAATTGAAGGTGAGTTACAAGTAGTTTTAGTTACTTAATTAAAAAAATCTCGTCTTAGAGATCAAGTTAGATACAGATTAACCAAATTAAATTTTAAATCAAAAAATATAGAAATTAATTTAAGAATTAAGACCTATAATAAAGAGAAAAACAGAATAATATTTCATCATCTAAAAAGATAACAAAAATGATGTTGAAAGGCTATATACGCTTTATTAGACGACTGGTAATAGCCTGTTTGAGTTGGATTTTCTTTATATCTTAGTAACGATGAAATAATAAATCAGTCAATTTGGACGAGTTTATTTTGTCTCCAGTTATTTTTAAAAAATCTTTGCATAGCAGAGCTACGGAAGGATTTTTTAAGAAGAACTGGGGGCAAAAGAGACCGTCCAAATGGCGGAGTTATTGTTTTGTCGTTACTTAGTAGGAAAAAGATATAAATGAACATTAAAATTAGATATAAATATGAAACATAATATGAAAAAATTTACTAATATCAGTCCTATTTTTATCGGGTTACTATTCGCAATATCCACTACTTTTATATTGGGATACTTACTATATTTAGGAAATATGTAATGATTTTACTAGATTTAAGAATGGACAAAATATAAGAAAGTAAGTTCTCAAAACATCCACCACTGTCTGGATTAGGATTTATAAGATTTAAAGATTAATAGGATTTTTGATGGTGCCACTGTGCAAAAGTCTACTAATCTCAAAATCCTACGAATCTTATTTCTGACCATTAAGCTGTATTGAGCATTTACATAAGAAAGACCTATCTCATTTGTAATCAACGAGATAGGTCTCTTTATTTTATTCCTAGGTAATGTCAAGTAGTTGAATATTTTATCCTTTCACCTTCTCCTTATAGTCCTCATATCCAAACACCTCGTCTAGAGACAATTTGTTCACCTCCCCATATTTTCCTAAGGCTTTAAAATTCATTTTTTTCTCGTCTCCCACCACGGAGATATTGAATTGCTTATCCTTGATATAGTTTTGATGGAAGGTTTTTAGATCATCAAAGGTCATGGTTTGCACTCGGCTATAGACATCTTTTCGGACATCATAATCTAATTTTTTTTGTTGAGCCGCTAGATAGTTGAAAAATACCCGAGTCTTGGTAATTCTAGAACTTTCGATTTTATTAAGGATAGATTTCTTAGCCGTTTCAAAGTTCTTTTCAGACTCTGGTAAGTTATTTAATAAATCAACTAAGGCATCTAATGCCTCCTCTTGTTTATCGGCTTGTGTGCCGAGGTAGGCCGTTAAAAAATCATGCTCTTCTGCTTTCTTTGCAACATTGTACCTAGAAAAAACCGAATAAGCCAGTCCTCTAGCCTCTCTAATTTCTTGAAATAAAACAGATGACATTCCAGCCCCAAAATATTCATTGAATACATTGACTTCTGGTAAAATTTCTTTATTAAACTTATTCTGTCTAGAGGTTAAAGCCATCTCTGCTTGCACCATATCATAGTTGGCAAAATATACCTTTGGATCAACCATATCTACAGTTGGAAATATTTTCCTTTCAGGTATAGGTTCTAATTTCTCTGGCACTCTATGCAATTCATTCAGAATGCTGATCACTTTACCCTCTTCCATTGGGCCATAGTAAAGTGCTTTATGCTCCATTTTTGGAATGCTCTTGATGATAGCAATTAATTCATCTGATTGTAAATTGCTAATTTCATCGTTGGATAATACATTCGTAAAAGGAGAATTCGGGCCATATTTTGAGTAATTAGCTAATCCTTGCCAAAGGATACGCCACTTTTCTTTTTTCGCATCAGCCCTTGACTTATGGGTATCTGCGATCATATTTTCTAATACAGTTCCATCGCCTTGCGGGTTGGCTAGTAACTCTTCGAATAAGGCAATGGCTGGTTTCATGTTTTCACTCAAGCCAGATAAATAGACATAGATTCGTTCTTCAGAAGAGTTAATACCAAAACTACAACCTAGTTTATACAACTCCTTTTTAAATGCTTCTGGATTTAAATCAGGCGTGCCTAAATATTCTAAATAATCCAAAGCTAACTTTACTGTTGGGTTCTCATTCGTTCCTGTCTCTAACAAATAATACAAGGTAAACAAGCTGTTTTCTTCATTCTTTTTATACCAAACTGGTACGCCACTATTCATAGTCGTCTTTACGAAATCTTTGTCATAATCTACAAAAACAGGAGCAATCGGATTAACTTCTTGATTTTGAATATCCTGAAAAAACGGGGACTGTGTTGAACGATCTAGTTCGACTGGTGTAATCGATGGTTTATCTACTTTTTTCTTGTTCGGATCTTCACCCGTTTCTTTATAGATGGCAACATGGTTTGTATATCTATTGGAAACGAATTGTACGATGTCTTCTTTAGTTAATTGTTCCATCTTATCCACCATATTCACATATTCTAACCACGGCATATCATTTGTAAAAGCCATCACCATATCATAAGCTCTAGATTGATTACTTTCCAACTGCTCCATTTTCATCTTCTTGAATTCATTAATGACTGCAGGAACTAACCAATCTTCAAATTCTCCTTTTTTGATAATGTCTATTTGGTCCAAGAGTAATGCTTGCACCTCTTTTAACGTTTGTCCTTCTCTTGGTTCTCCCCAAAAAGTATGGATAGAATAATCATTCATGGCATTGACATAACTACCCGCGCCTAGTACTTTTTGTCCTTGCACAAGATTTAGATCAATCAATCCTGCTGTGCTATTGTTCAGCATATAATCTACTAACTGCAATTTGTAATAGTCTTCACTACTAGTACCTCCAAATCTAAAGCCTAAATTCAAGCGTTCAACATCTGGGCCGTAAACCGTGGCCTCCTTATTACTCGCTAAAGGAGGTTCTTCTACTGACTGATACGCCTCCACTTCTTGCGGTTCAATTTTTCCCCAATATTGATCTATTAGCTGAATTGTTTTTTCTTGATCCAAATCCCCACTCATACAAATGGCCATATTATTCGGAACATAGTATTTATAAAAATAAGCGTTGATGTCTTTAATAGAAGGATTCTTTAAATGCTCAATCGTTCCAATAACCGTTTGCGTTCCATAGGGATGTTTGGAAAACATCTCCGAAGACATTTTTTCAGATAGCTTCCAATAATCGTTATCTAAGCCTCTGTTCTTTTCTTCATAAACTGTTTCTAATTCCGTGTGAAATAAGCGGTTTACAATAATTTGAAACCGATTAGATTCGATCTTTAAAAAATTCTCCAATTGATTGGAAGGAATATTATTGACATACACCGTTCGATCTTCTGTCGTATGCGCATTGGTACCTGTGTATCCCAAAAAGGAGCACATTTTATCATACTCGTTGGCAATAGCATATTTAGATGCTTCGTTAGAGAGCTTATCTATTTTAGCATAATGCACTTTGCGTTCGTCTGGGTCGGTGATGTCTCGATATTCTTCAAAGAGTTGTTCTATTTGATCAAGTAATTCTTTTTCTTTCTCCCAATCTTTTGTACCAAAACTGGAAGTACCTTTGAACATAATATGCTCGAGATAATGTGCCAATCCAGTAGCGTTAGCAGGGTCAAATTTGCCACCTGCTTTTACTGGAATATAGGTCATTATTCGGGGTTCTTCTTTATAGACACTTAGATAAACCTTTAACCCATTTTCGAGGGTATAGATCCTAGTCTTAGAAGGATCATTTTCAACATACTCGTAGGAAAATCCATTGGAATCGGTAGCTGTTTTTTCGACTAAATCTTTACTGGGTATGGCTTGTTGGCAAGAAATAAAAAATAAGGTACTACTGAACAGTAGTAAAAACAGGGATGTTCTCATGATTAGAATTTTACGGATGATGGATAACTTTCATTCTAAGTATTGACAAAAAATAACCAGTGCATTTAAGTTTTTCAACCAGCCCGACTGCGTCATGCGGGCGGGTTGATTCTTTTTTCTATAGGTTTTCAACCCATTAAAAAAAGAAATCATTTGAAAAACGCACTACTTATTTTTTTGTCTTTACTAAATCTAACCTTTTTCTTTAATATCTAGTATTTTTCAAATTAAAAAACAGCAAGTAGCCGACAGATTTTTCATTTGGTCACTTACATTGCAAGTCGTTGATTTAGATTATGATTGTAGCTATAGACGTACATTATCGAGCGGAGAAAACTAAAGTCGTAGGAATAATATTTGAAAATTGGAATAGTCAAATCCCCATTCATACGCATATTATTGATATGCCTAAAGCCGTCCCATACGAGCCAGGCTCTTTTTATAAACGAGAACTGCCTTGTATTTTAAAGATGATAGATCTGTTAGATTTGGATACTATTCAATCTATTATTATAGATGGGTATGTTTACTTAAGTAATGATTTTCGCGCTGGATTAGGTTATCATTTATACCAAGAGATGTCTGAGCAAATCCCTATTATTGGTGTTGCTAAAAAATCCTTTAAAGATAATAAAGTGAACGTTGTAGAAGTTTTGCGAGGCACTAGTAAAAATCCATTATATATTACCAGTGCTGGCATGGCCAAGGAAGAGGCAGCTACTTATATAAAAGAGATGCATGGCTCTTTTAGAATACCGACTTTGTTACAGATATTAGATACAGAGACTAAGAGGCTTTGAGCAAAATTATATATTAAGGTAGAGGAAAGTTCAAGATCATTCATAAACCACCACACCTTTCTTCACCCACTTTCCCCAATCCTCATTAAATCCATGAACCTTATTGGTAGTCTGTCCCTCTTTATCAACCACTTCCTGCCCTTCATTCATCCAACGAAAAATACTACCCTCAAGATTTTGTACATTTTTAAATCCTTTCCTTTGTAATTTTTCGCCAATGCGTTCACTACGATAACCCACCGAACAATAGGTAACCACTGGCTTATCTTTAGCAATATCTTTTACCCTTTTCATCGAGAAGTCATCATATCCAACCCATATTGCGCCAGGGATATGGCTGATCTCGTATTCCTCTTTTTCCCTTGCATCTAATAAGATTACCGTCTCTTTTACTTGGATCAATTCCTGAACGGTCATATCTTTCACCTTCCCTTTAGCCATTTGTAAGGCCATTTCGTCAAATTCAGCTTGGGTAAATTGACCCGCAACTTTAGGCGTAGGAAAGCATTGTAATAAAAAGATGGCTAGGATAAAATAACTATATCGGTACATATTTGTAATTGACAGTTGTGATTAGTAGTGAGGAATAGTACTTCATTAAGTACTCGAACAAAATGGTCTGATGGTTAGATGGTTGCATATAGGATGTTAACAGCCAACAATCTAGTCATCAAGCAATCTGACAATTATTTTGTCCAAGTACTTATTTCCTCTTGCTAGTTAAGCATATTCTCAGTTATTTGCTGCTGGGAAAAGAATATTTAGAAAAAATTAACAACATCGTATGTCTACTAAGACAATTATAGCTACAGATAGGCTTGTATTAGAAGAAGCAACCTTCGAAGATGCTTCCTTTTTCATTGCATTACTGAATAGCCCCAATTGGTTGGAACACATAGGAGATAGGGATGTGACCACCAAAGACAAAGCCATTGCCTATATCCAGCGATCCCATATTCATTTTTATAAAAAATATGGCTGCGGTATGTATAAGGTCCTCTTAAAAGAAAATAACGAACCTATCGGGTTATGCGGTTTGGTGAAACGGCCAAGCCTTTCTGATTTTGATTTGGGCTTTGCCGTATTACCTGCCTATGAAGGATTCGGCTATACCTATGAAGCATCAAAGGCGGTTTTGAAATTTGCAAAATCAGAATTAAAGCTCAAAAAGGTAGTTGCGTTTACCACGAAAGAAAATACAAAATCTCAAAACTTGCTGGTCAAACTAGGATTGGAATATGTGGATACTCGCAAAGTATTCGAGGAGGAGGATATGGAATTTTTGTTTTATCAAATCTTGTTGGGAGATACAGGGAAAATTGAACACTGAGACACGGGGGCACAGAGAAAATATTACTTACTTTACTTTAGGTGTGAACACAGAGGCACGGGGGCACGGAGAAAAAAAAGACTAAGTATTTTTTCCTTCTAAGTAGTTTAAAAAATCTCTGTGCCCCTGTGTCTCAGTGTTCAAAAAAGTCTCTTCATCTCCCTATCTCAATCCTTCAGTTTCCGAGCATTCCGAAACTCCGATCCCTCCTTCCATTGCGGATAAATCGCCTCTTCCGCCAAACGATGGCCCAGATTATAATAAAGTTGTGCATCTTCTACGGCACCCGTCAAATCCCAATCATCCGAATATTCATCACTTGGTTGATGGTAATTAGCTTGGGTGTATTCCTTCACTTTATTTTTAGCATATTCTTTTCCATGCACCCGATGATCATACGTACCACCCGCATAAAAAGCTGGCACCCCAACTTTTGCAAAATTAAAATGATCTGAACGAAAAAACTTTCCTTTGTGGGGTTCTTGATCTGGCAATATATAGCGCCCTTGTTTTTTGGCTTCTGCAGCTGCTAATTCATCCATCTCCGAATGTCCAAAACCTGTGATCGTCAAGTCTTTCATAGAGCCATGCACATTGGCGCCGTCCTTGTTCAGATTCGCAATTGTTTTCTCTAAAGGATAAATAGGATTTTTAGCATACCATTCAGAACCTAATAAGCCTTGTTCCTCCGCAGTCACCGCTAGAAAGACAACGGATCTTTTAGGTGGGGTTTTAGATTGTGTAAAGGCTTTAGCAATGGACATAAAAGTGGCCATGCCACTTGCATTATCTAAAGCACCATTATAAATGGAATCGCCATTGACAACAGGACCAATACCTATATGATCCCAATGTGCGGTGTAAATCACATATTCATCCGCTCTCTCTGTGCCAGGGATAATTCCGATCACATTATTAGATAATTGTTTCTTAGTCGTAATGTCCATTTTATGGTCATAGGTCAAGCCCATGGGAATTGGCTTAAATGCTGCTGAGGAAGCCTGCTGAATCATATTTTTACCAGGTACAGTAGAATTCGAGAACAATTTAGACGCAGCAGATGCAGAGATCCACCCCTCTATCGCACAACGAGACTGTCCATCATCAGGTGTTTGTAGTGATTGTAAGCCACCAGTCCAACTACTCTGCACCACAAACCAAGGATAGCCCGCTGCACCCGTTTCATGTATCACCAACACTCCATCTGCTCCTTGTCGAGCCGCCTCTTCAAACTTATAAGTCCATCGACCATAATAGGTCATAGTCTTTCCTTTAAACATGGTGCTATCTTCGGAATAATAGCCAGGGTCATTCACAAAAACTACGGCCGTTTTTCCTTTCATATTGATCCCTTCATAATCATTCCAACCATATTCAGGGGCCACAATACCGAAGCCACAAAAGACCAATTCTGAATTTTCAACCATCACTTCTTCTTGCACTCGCTGCGTGGAGGTAACATAATCCTTTTTAAACTTTAAATCTACCGTTCCTTTTGTACCTTTGACCGCAATATTTTCTTCTGGTGCAGCTGTTACAGTTACTAAAGGAACTTCTTGAAAATAGCTATCCTTGTTGCCAGCCTGCACCCCCATTGCTTTAAATTGATCTCGAATAAAGTTGATGGTTAAGGGTTCGGAGGCAGTACCGGGCATTCGACCGAGGTATTTGTCAGAGCCTAGTTCTGCTAAGGTAGTCTGAAGGTAGGTGGAATCTATTTTAATAGTGGCTGTTGTTTCTACTGCTTTATCAGATTGACAACTCGATATTAGTAAGAATACTAATGAAGTTATTATTAAAAACTCTAAACGCATATTTTTCATAACAAATTATGATTTTAATTTAACCACATAAGATATGGTAGGACATAAGTATTTTGTCGAAAATAAAGAATACTATTAGCTTTATCAAAACACATAGAGCACATAGGCTATGTGCTCTATATGTCTATGTGTTTTTATATTACCTTTAATCTAGTCTACCCTATATGATTTAAAACAATTCGCTCAAATATAGCTAAAACATCAATGGATCAATACATAACAGACCAAACTTTCAAAGAAGTTGATTTTTCAGAAATAGACCTAGCACAAAAAGAGTTCGAACATTGTGAATTTCACAATTGTTTATTTACAAAGGCCGAGTTGAAAGCAAGCAGTTTTACCGAGTGTGAATTTCATCACTGTGACTGGAGTATGGCCGCTATTCCTATGACTGCCTTTAGAAAAGTAAAATTTATCGGCTGTAAACTATTAGGACTTCATTTTGAAGATTGTGATCCATTTTTATTTGCTGTACAGTTTGAAGATTGCTCTTTGGCCTATGCCACTTTTACAAAAGTGGTGATGCCTAAAACGGTATTTAAGTCCTGTGTATTAGAAGAAGTTGGCTTTATGGAGACTAATCTTAAAGAGGCCGTCTTTGATAATTGTCAATTGAATCGAGCGATATTTGAAAATGCCAATTTGGAAGGAGCAGATTTTCGTACAGCTAATGATTTTAAATTTGATCTTGATAAAAATAAGGTAAAAGGAGCTAGATTTTCTTTACACTCTATGCCGCAGTTGTTGGGTAAGTATGGAATTGAGATCGATTAGTTGAAATACTACAAACTTTATCGTCGGACGGCAAACTTGAAATGGCTGTCATCTAGATTTTTAAGAAAGATGACAGCCATTTTTAAAATTTCTGCCATCATTCTTCAAATAAACATCTAAATTATCTTTCCTTATTGGAATCATTTTGTCTATACAGTGGTTGTAGTCAAAATTAAACAAACCAACCACCAACTAATGTTTCAAAAAACCATCCAACTATACAAAAATTCTTACGCTGGCCTATCCCGTGAGGTATGGCTATTAGCTATTATATCGCTAATCAATCGTGCAGGGGCGATGGTCTTTCCTTTCTTGACTGTTTACCTAACTTCTGCGCTAGGTTTTAGTCTAAAAGACACCGGTGTAATTATGGGCTTCTTTGGTCTAGGTTCCATCTTAGGCTCCTATGTAGGCGGGTGGCTGACGGACCGAATTGG
>CALJIY010000467.1 GCA_937973945.1 uncultured Saprospiraceae bacterium
GCATCTATCTGTCCTTGATTACAAACTTCAATATCATAAGTAACCGTACTACCAATGGTCACAGGGACGGCTTGCATTGGGCTGAGCTTTTTGGTTAACGCTAAGTCAAAAGTATCCAAGACTACTTTTCCATTATCTTCATCATCTTCACTTTGATCGCCATCATCATTATTTGGGTTACTATCAATATCTTCTTTGTCCGCACTGGAAATTTGGGCTTCGTTGATCGTGCAGCCATATTCATCAACTGTTACGTCTATCCAAAGGGTATCGCAAGTTCCATTTTCTACCACGGTGATGTCCCATTCATTTTGAGTAGGGCTGTAGTTTCCTGTAGTCTGTGTATGCGATACATAAGTAACGCCGCCCGGTAGCTCGTCTGCTACTTGTACATCGAAGGCATCATAGCCTGGGTCCAAAGCAGGGTCTGCTTTATTACAAACAACTAGCTCATAGGTTATTTGACTACCAATGATAAATGGAGTAGGAATATTGATTACATTTTTTTCTAATTCTAAATCAATACACTCATCCTGCATAATCATAATGGTATCCGATGCGCTTGGACATAAATCTGTACTGCGGAAACCTTTGACAATATATTTTCCAGGCTCGATAGGGCCTGTCCATTCTTCCGTTGGGGTAGAGGCTTTGATAATCTCAAAACCGCCATTTAATAAATACCATTCATAATAATCATAACCTGGATTGGCAGATAGGGTATTGGTTTCATAAGGTGCACAAATAAGATTGTCCCCAGTGATGGTCATTTGTCCAACTGGCTTCACTTCTATTTTTACACTATCCCTTCTTACACAACCGCCGTTAAAAGTAAGTGCCACTTCGTAGCAATACAGTCCTGGCGTATCAGAAAGAAAATCTGGATCAATTCGATTAGGATCGTCTAAGTTAGTAGTAGGCGACCATTGTATCTCTACAAAGTCTTGGTATTCAATTGGAATACTTAACTCTAAGGTGGCTTCTTGATTTTGACAAGTAATAGAATCGGCTATGTCCAAATCAAATTCTTCTACGCCTCTTATAAATCTAATTTCATCATAAGTACATTCACCAATTCCACCAGAGAAATATAATTGGGTGACAATAGAATTATCTATGACACTAACATAAATACTGTCACCAACAGTTCTAGTTATAACATTGCTGGCAGGATTATAAGTCAAGGTATTCTCCCCACAAATTTCGATGCCTAATTCTTGACCAGGACAAAGAACAGTCGTTGGTGGTAACATAGCGGTAAACTCTGGTTCCACGCTTGCATAAGGCGTTGCTATGTGATTACAAGTACAGTCCGAATCATAGACCATATCGAGAATGACTGGGCAAGCATTTATTTCAACTACGGTATAACATCCCGTCAAGGTAATAGAATCTCCACTTGCTACAAACACATCATTATAGGTGTCTCCTCCTAGTATGGGGTCGTAATAATCTAAAACATTATCACCTAAAATATCATCATGTAAATTGACGAAGACATCCCCCATATAATCTGGCCCTGGATTTTTAAGCGTAGCTTCATAGCAAATAGTTATCGGATCATTTGTTTCGGTACACTTCCTAAATAATTGCAGATCAACCGTTTCTAATGGACCTTTTAATGTTAAAGTGAAGGTTGGATTGACAGAGGATTGTACATAAACATCACACAGTCCACCATCCGTACAAGATTCATCCTCTACTAAATTTTTGGTATCTACTTGAATATCGTAATCTCCACAAATGGCATCTTTGTCAAAGTCTGCTTCAAAATTTAAAGTAAAAGAACCTCCAATAGGCATGTTCTCAAAACCTTGGAAACAAACTTGGGTTTGTCCATTTATATCCGTAATAATTTCTGTTCCTACATCTAAAGACGTAGGAATAATATAGCGCATAGAACCTGGTCGATAGTTTAAGCCCGTTGGTAAAGTGATACACATGGTCACACTATCTCCTAAAGGTTGTTCAGAAATATTTTGTCCTGTTATTTTAAAGGTAGGTGTCTCTTGTCCACAGAATGCTTCGGATGGTTTTGCGGTGATCAATACCTGTCCATAGTCAGCAGGATCCGCCCCATTGATAATTACTTGATTACTCGTCACAATACCTGAACTTAAAATATCTGGGCTACAAGGGTCAATAGCCGTTGCTACAAAAGTGGCCTGGGAGCCAGAAATAAATTCATCACATTTGGTTTCTACTAAGAATCGGACAACCACATAATTACTATCTGCTGCACTAGTCACACCGGGTAATCCATTGCTATGTATAGCATTACTAAAATCATTATCTTCTGTGTATAATAAATTATTCCCATTCACTGCTGGATCATCAATAGAGTAGAAGGGTAGGGTAAAGTCTCCACTATTTGGATAAGAAGCTTCAAAGCTACCTGATATAATTTCCATTCCGACCAATGGTAAATCAATATCTAACACAATGTCGGTTAAAGTAGTCGTCTTTACATTCTTGACCAGTACCGCCATTGGAATGGTATCACATAGTGCATAAGTTTCCCCTACGTTAGGTGTTAAGAAATCTGCTTGAATACCAGATTCTTCAAAGACATATTGGTAACAAGTCTCAATACTATTACAAGCCTGTGTCTCTCCTGCTAGTGCGGCCATGATGGAGCGATCCATACAACCAGAAGTAGTAGTAATACAAATCTCTGGCACTTCGGGTGGGGTCGGGCAGAATAATAAAGAAGTGCCTATTTTGAATTCCGTACATTCGCCGGGAGCAAGGTCTGGTAAAAATACGGCATAGGTCGTCGTCGTAGCCCCTACAGAAACGGTGTCAAATGTCAGCGGAGTCATATCCGCATCATACCCTCCTGTGAATGCTACACTATTCGTTAAGGTAATACTGGCGAGCATTCCCATGTGGATTTCTAAATTTGGGTCTACCCCAACTGCACAAACAGTGATCGTGTTTAATTCTTCACTAGTGCCGGGGGAGGTACTTGCAATTAAATCTCGATCTTGTTCTTGTTTTAATTCTGGGAAACCATTACTGATGTCGGTAGTGACTACATCTCCAGAGGAGACCTCATCCCAACGGAATAAAGTGTCTAATTCTAAAACATTATAATAATACCCTAGTCTATCAACTAAAGCCGATCCATTTAAGCCACAAATATTAGGTAATTCATTACTGGTACCAGTAGCAGATTGATTACATCGGAAGCAATTTCCATTTAATGTTTCGCAAGTTCGATAATCGTATACAAGTTCATAATCTGAAAAGTCAGGTGTTTCTGATGGACATATTTTACAAAGATCATAGACGATTTTAAAATCATCTATATAGCCGCCTAGCCCAACGCCTAATCCTGGATAGCCATCCGTTTCTGGATTAAAAGTAAGTGTCCCTATATCTCCGCCAGAGACGGTACAGTACTCTTGTCCATCCACTGTGGCACAGCTATGGTTTGTCATAGATTGTACCTCTAATGGATATTCTACGCCTCCTTTAGTAACAATTTTTGCATTGCCACAATAGATGAGGGGAGAATACATGGGGATCTCAATATCTTCCAAAGTAAAGAAGGGACGATACTCGGCAGTAAACCAATTCACAGGAGTGGTGGTGACTACATTGAAGGAATGTTCCACTTGTCCACCGCAATCATCCAAAGTCATTTCTGTTACGGCGTTGATGCCTTCAGGGCAGAAGGTTTGGAAGGGGGTGTTTTCTCTACAGTTCGTTAAACCTAATAAACAATCCGAATCGAATTCATCTAAAAAATGTCCAGAAGCGACATTTAAAACCTGTGGATCTCTAAAAGTGAAATCTGGATCAGCAATTTTATTAGCAGCAGCTTTTACATTTTTGGTTAATGGTAATAACCAGCGCATATAAAT